>JACRBK010000070.1 GCA_016234525.1 Chloroflexota bacterium | reverse complement strand
GACCTTCCCGGTCAGGTTAAATTTATCCATAAGTTCACTCACGCTCCCGAAAATGATTCCAGATGCCGCGCAAAATGTCTCTTGAGCGTGGCTGAATAACGCGCTTCATGGCTTCGCAACATGGCATGAAGTTGATCACCGAACTGGTCCAGCACCGAGCCATAAGTGACGTGCAGCACCTGCCGTGCATCGAACTGATCCAGCAGGCCCGGCAGGTCACCATCAGTGAGATCGCGCGCGGCGGGGACTTTCGCCAACTCTGCCGAAACATGGTAAGTCGCGCGATCTGTTTCATAACGCTGGCGTGAAAACTCGAAAATTTCACGGAAAGCTGCCGGGTCTACTTCAGCCCACACACGCAGCGCTTCCAGATAGCTGGTTCCCGCTGTTTTGAGATGCACCAATCCCGCAGCGTGCCGCGCCGCCATCGGATAAACAGAGAATTTGTCCGATCCCGAATGGAGACTGATCTTATACGGACCCAGGCAGCGCATCACGGCGGCGTGTCCGGCTAAGTTCTGATCAAGCTCGGCCAGATCGCCGATGTAATCCACACCTTTTTCGAATTTTCCGACAAAACGCGGGGCCAGGCTGACCCAAACGATCCCTAACCGGCGCAGTTCCGACGCGATGTAATAATGTTCGTGGATCGAGGTCGGGCTGTCGGTTTCATCGACGGAGACTTCAAAATCGAAGGCTTTGTTGCCCATCAAACCTTTGAGATGCCGGTACATGCGCGTGATATGCATCACCGCGCGCCCATATTTCGCCGCCGCCCGCAGCAGGGTTATCCGGTCAAACGTGAGCGTCAGGGTATCCAGTTCGAACGACTTTCCTTCGAACCGCTGGCGCAGGTCTGCCGGAGAACTAGCTAACAGGTTCAAATCCAGGGCATTAACTTGCGCTTCTAATACAGCTTCGGGCGCGGTATCGGCGTTTTTATCGACATGCTCGCCCGGATCAACCGTGAAAAAGGTGTAACCCGCGTCCACAAACGGCGGGATGACTTCGGGCAGTTTGAGATGATCGGCGTCGGCGCCCCAGGGATCGCGCCAGCCCATCTGAAATACGGCCCACATCGCATCATCTACCACCTGCTGCGGAGTGCGCCCGGTGCGAGCATTTTCGCGGACCGACTGCTGCGCGAAGATCGGCGCGACGCCGGTTCCCTGCGCCGCCTGGACATGACCGGGAGTGGCCTTGCCCAGCCGATCACCAAAACCCGCCGAAGTCCGCAGACCCAGCGGGGCAGGGTTGAGCCAGGGCAGCCGTTCGCGCAGCGCCGCCGCATTTTGAGCCGACAGCGGGCAGACCAGCGCCCCGCCGGAAGACTGAGGCGTACCGTCAAAACCGGCGGGCTTTCCCGTAACAACTAAGACTTTGTTCCCGCTGCTTTTTTCCAATGCCAGGCAGTAGACCGAACCGTCCTGATCGACCACCGATGCAGGATAAATCTCTAAGCCAGCTAATTGAGGAAGTGTCATTTTCGTTTATCCTGATCGCTGTTACAGCTTATAAGCGCGTTTTGCCAGCCCATTCGCCAGATCGAGGGCCATTTCTTCAGCGTCCGAAAGGTCAATCAGGCCGCGCAGCACCAACCCGGCTAACCAGTTGGCGCTGGCCCGCCGCCAGACATCGTGCCGGGCGGGGATGGACGGGAACGCGCGGGTATCGTCGTTAAACCCAGCCGTGTTATACAAACCTGCTGTCTCCATCACCTGATCAAAGTAACGCTGCATTCCGTTGAAACTATCGTGGAACCACCAGGGCGGCCCCAATTTGAGCGCCGGGTAATGTCCGGCCAGGGGAGCCAGTTCGCGGGTGTAGCTGGTTTCGTCCAGGGTGAACAGGATCAGCGTCAGGCGGGGATCGCTGCCATACAGGTCCAGCAGGGGTTTGAGATTGCGTGTGTATTCGGTGCTGATCGGCATATCGGCGCCTTTGTCGCGCCCGAAGCCCTCAAAGATCAGCCCGTTGTGGTTGCGGAATGATCCCGGATGAAGCTGCATCACCAGCCCGTCTTCGATACTCATCCGCGCCATTTCGATCAGCATATGCCCGGTGAAACGCATCGCATCATGGGCCGTCGCCTGACAGCACAGCGCCCGGTCAAAGATAATTTCCAGTTCGGCCCGGCTCAGTCTTTCGGTGCAGGGAATCAGCGCCGCGTGATCGGTGGCAGCGGCCCCCATCGTTTTGAAATATGCCCGGCGGTTTTCGAGCGCCTGGATAAATGTCGGATAGCTTTCTACCGTGATCCCCGATACTTCGCTGAGCTGCTTGATATGGTCGCGCCAGTTTTCCGTGTCGAGATTAACCACCGTATCCGGGCGGAAGGTCGGGCGAATCGTCGCTTTCCATCCCGACTGCCGGATCGCTTGGTGGTGTTCGAGCCGGTCTGTCGCCGGGTCGGTGGTACACAACACGTCAATATTAAACTGCTCGAACAACCGGCGGGGAGTCATCTCTGGTGAGGCAAGTTTAGCCGCGATTTGATCGTAGATCGCCTGGGCGCTGCCCCCGTTCAATTTCTGACGAATGCCGAACACATGATAAAACGCATGGTTCAGCCATATCCCGGTAGGCGTTCCCCGAAACAGATAAAAATGTTCGGCGAACAACTGCCAGATTTTGCGGTGATCCTGCTCGACAGGGCCGCCGTCCTGGCGTGGGATGCCCAGGCTTTCCAGTGCGATTCCCTGCGAATACAACATGCGGAAGATGTAATGATCAGGGATCAGCAGCAGATCCACCGGGGATCCAAATGAATAATCAGGATCGGCAAACAAACGCGGGTCCACATGCCCATGCGGGCAGACCAGCGGCAGATCGGCGATTAAACGATAGAGGTGCAGCGCCAGGTCTTTTTGTTTGGGTTCGGGGCCAAGAAGACGGTCTTCGGCAAGAATAAGCGTTTCATCCACGAACAGCCTCCTTAAAAAAATCTATCGCCAGTCGCGCGCAGCTTGCAGCAAAGCATCAATATTTTCGGCAGGCGTACCCGGTGATACCCCGCCGCCAAATGACAGGATCATGCCGCCGCCCGGCGCGCCTTTGTCCAGGCAGGCACGGGCGTGATCCAACACATCTGCCGGGGTGCCGCGCACACCTATATCCAGCGGCGCGACATTACCCATCAGGGCGACCCGGTGGCCCATCAACGTTTTTGCTTCAGCAACATCTATTTTGTGGCTGAAATTGAAGACGTCGAAATTGGCTTCGGCCAGGCTGGAGAACAGGTGCTTGCAGGGCGTATCGTTGTGATACACGCGGATCAGGCCGTCGAACTCGTCGAAAATCCGGCGCAGGTGCGGGTGAACCAGTTCCGTGTAGAAGGCTTTGGATACCATGCCCACAATATCATCCAGCACCATAATTCCTTCGGGCTGGCGCAGGGTATCGAGCTGCGCGTGCAGCCAGCGGATGAGCGACGTTGTCACGACTTCCAATATTTTAGTTACGGTGTCAGGGTTGATTGCCAGCTCGGTTAACAGCGGGGTGATGCCGACCAGATTGGAGGAAACCGCCAGCGGCCCGCGTGCGCAGACCATCTTGATCCCCAGGCCCTCGGCGTTCAGGCACTCGTCCATTTTGCGATATTGGCGCAGCACCAACGGCATCAGGCCGTCCTCTTCAGGATTGGCGGGCTGAATATTTTCCGCCCAGGTGTTGAGATCGGTGATCATCGACTCGACGGAGGGCGGGCTGTCGGGATGAAACCGAATTTTCGCCCCAAATGCAGAGGGTTCTGTCGCCATGCCATATTCGATCCAATAGCCGGGAATCCACACTGCGTCCGGGAATCGTTCTAGCAGACCCCGGTTAATCGCCAACCATTGATCAGGAAAGAGAAAATAATCGCGCGTGTCGATCCCGGCATAACCGGGCAGCCAGGGGCTGTCGACGATCAGCGCGACAGGAACCTGATCAGGTTCTTCGCGCCGGGCAGCCTGTTTAAAACGATCCCAAGGGGTAGTCATAGGCTAATAAACTCCGTATTCTTGCAGTGCTTCCCACAGGGCAATGATGTTTTGCGGCGGCACATCAGCCTGAATGTTATGGACGGTATTGAACACATATCCCCCGCCGGGGGCGAGCGCCTCAATATTGCGTCGCACATCGTCTTTCACTTCTTGTGGTGTCCCGTTGGGCAGCACACCCTGGGTATCTACCCCGCCGCCCCAGAACACAATGTCCTGTCCAAAATCGTGCTTGAGTGCCGCCGGGTCCATCCCTCTGGCGCGAATGTGCACCGGGTTCAGAATATCGGTCCCGATCTCAATGTAATCTTTGATCAATGGGCGCACATTGCCGCACGAATGGAAAAATTGTTTGGTATGTGGGGCTAGCTGTTTGATCCGTTCGAATAACTGGCGCACACGCGGCTTAAGCTGGTCGCGGAACATCGCCGGGGAGATCAACTGGGACTGCTGCGTGCCATAGTCATCGGCATACGTTACCACGTCGACTACGTCGCCGATCTGCGGCAGGGCCATTTCCCAAAACGCGAGTTTGAGTTCGAGCAGTTGGTCAAATAATCCTTCGGCCAGCGGGCGATCCGATGCCATGATCATCATCAGCGGCGACATGCCGACAATGCGCTGTGCCATTTCAAACAATCCTGCGAAGGGGTCCTTGATCACCACGGCATAACCTGCCGCTCGAAAACGTTCGGCCTGTTCGCGCAGCCCGGCGATCCGCTGAGGATTCGCCATATCCGGCCAGGCAAGATCGTGAATGTCTTGCCGAGTGATGTCGGGCTTTTCGAGCGGTACCTGGACAATCGAATAATACAGGCCGTCGGGGTAAGGACGGTGATGGGTGATACCCCATTCATCATGGTAGGCCCAATATTCACCCGCCGGTTCTTCATGGACGTTCCAGTTATGGCTGTTGAGCGGGAACAAGCCGCGCACATCTACGCCCCACCGAACAAGCAGATCATCATCGGGCAGGGCCAATTGTTGGATGGTGTCGCAGAATTGGATGTCAACCGGAGGAAGGCCCAGCGCGTCGCGCAAAGCACGGTAGGCGGCGGCATGAATGCCTGTAACCTGGACACTGCCCAGATCGAATGGAATACGGTCGGGTTCCTGGTGGTTAAGGGCCGTTAACAATCGTTCACGGGAATGCATCATAAATCCCTTATGTCAAAAAATAGTTGATGTTAGCGCTAACGTTAGCGTTAACCCACAATATCATGCTTTTTATTGGCTGTCAAGCAGTGCCGTTTTACCGGTTTTTAATGAGTTTTTTGAGGGTGCTTGACAATTTTTAGAAAACTGTGATAACGTAGAGTTAGCGCTAACGATAGCGGTAACTTTGATGGAGTAACCCATGCCCAGGCGCATTACCATGGCCGACGTTGCCCGCGAAGCGGGTGTTTCTCTGATGACCGTCTCACGTGCTGTGAACAACAAAGACGGAATCAGCGAAGGTACGCGCCAGCGCATCCAGGAGATCATCGATCGCCTGGGATACCGCCCCAGTATTATCGCGCGCAGCCTGGTAACTGACCGGACAGGGACAATTGGTCTGATCGTGATTGACAACTCCAACCCGTTTTTTTCCGAGATTGCGCGCGGTGTCGAACACGAAGCCTATGCCACCGGCTACAACGTATTTTTGTGTAACACGGAAGAAGACACCCAGCGCGAGTTAGCCGTGCTGCGTTCGTTAGAAGAAAAGCGCGTGGATGGCATCATCTTATGCAGCTCACGTCTGCCCGAAGATGATCTGCTGGTGGCGTTAGAACCTCATCCTGCCGTTGTATTGGTAAACCGCAAACTCACCCAAAAACACTACCTGTCTATTTTATTAAATGACGAAGGCGGCGCACGTCGGGCGACGGAACACCTGCTGCAACACGGTCACCGGAACATTGGCTTGTTGGCTGGCCCGCCGCGTTCGTATGGTGGTCAGCAGCGCATGAAGGGCTACCGTGACGCGCTGGAATCCGCCGGGATATGCCCAAAGCCCGAATGGACACGTCATTGTCTGCCTATTGTAGACTCTGGTCGAGAAGCGGCGGCGGATCTGCTGCTCTCATGTCCTGACATCAGCGCCCTGTTTTGTTTTAATGATTTGAACGCCGTAGGGGCACTGCAAGCCTGCCAGAGTTTAGGGCGGCGCGTGCCTGACGATGTAGCCGTTACCGGGTTTGATGATATTCCGATGGCCGCTTTAGTCACCCCTGCCCTGACGACCTGCCGCACCCCTACCTATGAGGTTGGGCAGCAGGCCATGAGCCTGTTGTTGGAATGTATCAACGGGTGTGAAGGGGAATGCGAAGATATTATTTTCGAGCGCGAGCTTGTAATCCGCGAGAGCGCGCCGTGAACGTGGGATAGTTCCACGGTGTTTTAAGACAAAGGAGGTGTTGTCGAAGCATTATCAATTAGTACGACTAACATCCCAAAGTCCGCAAAAAATATTTGAAACTAAGGAGCTAAGATGTTCAAGAGACGTGCTTTACTTTCGTTCATTACCCTCATCGTCGTTTTGGCGGTGGCTCTCCCCGTTGTGGGCCGTTCTACCCCTGCCGCTGCACAAGATGGCAAATACAACGAAGCGCCTATGCTGGCCGCAAAAGTGGCAGCGGGCGAACTTCCTCCCGTTGACGAACGTCTGCCCGAAAATCCCCGCGTTGTCGTGGGTATTGAAACAGACACCATCGGCGAGTACGGTGGCATCTGGAACCGTGCCTGGCGCGGTGTGAACGATTTCCACTGCTTTGGTCGCATCACCTATGACCCGACCCTGCGTTGGCCGCGTGACCCGAACGATTCAGTTCAACCCGGTCTGGCCGAAGCCTGGGAATGGAACGCTGACAACACCGAACTGACTCTCCACTATCGTAAGGGCCTCAAGTGGTCCGATGGCGAGCCGTTCAGTGTGGACGATGTGCTCTTCTGGTGGGAAGCTATCGAAACCGACACCAACGTTACCAAAGCCATCCATGCAGAATGGAAAACCCTGACTGAACTGGTGAAGGTTGATGATGTTACCCTCACCCTCAAGTTCTCGGCTCCGAACGGCTTGGCAGAAACAGTCGGGTTGGCCTTCCATGGCAACCAGTGGCCGTTGGGCTTCGAGCGCTTTGGCTTCTACGCGCCCAAGCACTATCTGGAACAATTCCACCCGAAATACAACGCCGAAGCCACCTATGAACAGTTCGAAGAAAAAGTCTTCGATTACAACGTCGACCGTCCCGTGATGACCGCCTGGAAAATCACGCAGTACGAACCCGGCACGACCTTGATGGTAGCGGAACGTAACCCCTACTATTGGGCAGTGGACGCTGAAGGCAACCAACTTCCCTATATTGATCAGGTCTACTTCCACTTCGTTGAAGACGTAGCGGGCGTGAATGCTATGGGTATCGCGGGTGACATTGATATGCAGGATCGCGCGATCAGCCTGGCTCAGTACCCGGTTTACATGGAAAACGCAGAAGACAACGGCTACCATATGCTGCTGTGGCAGCAGGCATTGGCCTCGAACGCGACCATCTTCTTCAACCAGAGCTTCGGCGATATGAAGTATCGCGAACTGTTCCAGAATTTCGATTTCCGCCGTGCGATGTCCCTGGCTATCGACCGCCAGACCATCAACGATGTGGTCTTCCTGGGCCAGGGTGTACCGCGTACCGAAACCGTTGTTCCGGCGTCACCTTACTATCAAGAAGACATTGAAGCTTTGAACGCCGAATATGATCCGGCGACGGCTGAACAACTGCTGGATGGCCTCGGACTGGTGAAGGGCGATGATGGGTTCCGTAAGTTCCCCGATGGCTCTGACCTCGTGATCGTGATCGAGACTTCGGGCACGGGTTCGGGCGAACTGGATACCTACGAACTGATCACCGAGTGGTGGAATGCCATTGGCGTTAAGACCGAACTGACGCAGGAAACCCGCGACATCTTCTGGGAACGCGCTGGCGCGAACGAAGTCATGGTCGCTACCTGGTCAACCGATCGCGGTCTGGTCCCGATGGTAGACCCCATCTATCAGTTCCCCTTCGATACGCGCTCATGGATGGCCCCGGCCTTCGGCAAGTGGTATAACACGGGCGGCGCCGACGGTGAAGAACCTACCGAAGAATTCAAGCAGGCCATAGCGCTCTACGAAGAATACAAAGTTACGGCAGATCCGGCCAAACAAGTTGAAATCGGCAAGGCACTGGTCAGACTCTCTACCAGCAGCTTGTGGGCGATTGGCACAGTGGGTATGGTCCCGACCCCAGTGGTTGTGAAGGATTACTTCATGAACGTGGGCGAAGAACATACCGCTGACTGGATCATCATGACCCCTGGCACGCAGGACCCCGCACACTATTTCATGAAGGGTGGCGGCAACTAAGCCTGTCGCTTCGATAACCAGGACCGGGTGGCAGCACCCGGTCCAACTCTCCCGTTGGTTCAATATTCGAGGAAAAAACGATGCTGGCATACATCACGCGGCGCATCCTGGCTATGATCCCTATGCTGCTGGCGATCTCGTTCATTTCGTTTGTCATCATCCAACTGCCCCCTGGTGATTATCTCAATACACTTCAGGCGAATCAGGGGTCCAGTGGTGGGGGGATGAGCAATGAACAGGCGAATTTGCTGCGCGAACGGTATGGCCTGGATGAATCCTTTTTAACACAGTATTGGAAGTGGATTTCCGGTTTCCCCGAAGGGGACTTCGGTTATTCGTATGAATGGAAAAGCGATGTCTGGCCGCTGATCGATGAGCGGGTGTGGTACACCCTGCTGCTGGGCGGATGCTCGATCCTGGTCATGGTTATGCTTGCTATTCCGATTGGCATCTACTCTGCCACTCATCAATATTCTCTGGGCGATACCCTGCTCTCAACGATAGCCTTTTTGGGCTTGTCGGTCCCCGGTTTTCTGTTGGCGCTTATCTGGCTGTATATCGGCGGAATTGTGCTTGACCTGGATGTGATGGGCAGCCAATCTAAGGAATTCATCAACCAACCGGGCAGCCTGGAAAAATCGTGGGATTATTTCTTACACCTCTGGCCGGCAGCGATCATTTTGGGCCTGGCGAGTACCGCCCAACTGATGCGTATCATGCGTAACGGGATGCTCGACAGCCTGAACCAGCAGTATGTTACTACGGCGCGAGCCAAAGGTCTGACCGAGCGTAAAGTGATCAACAAGTATGTGGTGCGCGCTGCGCTCAACCCGGTCGTCAGCGTATTGGCCATGGAAATCCCTAAGATTATTTCTTCGTCGATCCTGATCGGCGTGGTGATGACGGTCCCTACGACCGGGCCAATGTTCCTGCGTTCGCTGCAAAGTCAGGATATGTACGTGGCCGGGACTTTCTTGATGTTTATGGCGGTGATGCTGCTGGTCTCTAACCTGCTCGCTGACCTGATATTGGGTTGGATTGACCCAAGGATTGTGTACTCATGATCGACACAACGCCACCTGTTCGTGATGACGCTGTTGAACAGCAGTCTGTGCACTTGCAAGAGTTATACCGCCAGCTTGCCGAAGATGAGGCGGCGCTCGAAGCGAATGCAGAGGTCAAACAACTCACCGAAGAAGAATCTCGCTTTGCCGCGTCGCAGTGGGGCATGATCTGGCGGCGGTTCCGGCGCAATAAAGCCGCGATTGTCGGGGGAATTATTGTGCTGCTCTATTATGCCGTGGCGTTGGCGGGCAATTTTGTTGCGCCGTACTCGCTGACCAACCGTTATACTGACCATGTTTACCTGCCTCCGCAGCAGGTTCATTTCATTGATGATGGCAAAATAAAGCCGTTTGTGTATGGTATCGAGTCGGGATACGACAAAAATTTGCGGCGCACTCACAAAAGTACCGACGAGAAGTTATACCTGCGCTTCTTTGCTAAGGGTGAACGCTACAATTTCTTAGGGATTTTTGAAAGTGATATTCACCTGTTTCTGGCAGATGGTGATCAAATCGTCAGCCTGTTAGGCACGGACCGGCAGGGGCGCGATATGTTCTCGCGGATCGTGTTGGGCAGCCAGATTTCGCTGACGGTAGGCTTGATCGGCGTGATCCTCAGTCTGGTATTAGGGACTGTTCTCGGCATTGTGTCCGGTTATTATGGCGGTGTGGTGGATGAAGTTATCCAACGCCTGATCGAAATTGTGCGCGCCTTCCCTCAGATTCCGCTGTGGATGGCGCTTTCAGCCGCCGTTCCACCGGGGTGGGATCAGGTGAAGACCTATTTTGCCGTCACTCTCATCCTCTCGCTGATCGGGTGGACCTGGCTGGCACGTCAACTGCGCGGGCAGGTGTTGGCGCTGCGCGAGTCGGATTATGTGATGGCGGCTCGCTTAGCTGGGGCTAGTGACAGCCGGATTATCTTCAAACACCTGGTTCCAGCGACGGTTGGCCAGATTATCGTGGTGGCGACGCTGTCGCTGCCCGCGATGATTATGGCGGAAACCGCGTTGAGTTTTGTGGGACTGGGGCTGCGTCCGCCGACCACGAGTTGGGGCGTGCTGCTTCAAGAAGCTCAAGACTTGCAATCATTGGCGCTGTATCCCTGGGTGCTGTCTCCGGCCCTCTTTATTGTCGTCGTCGTCCTGGCGTTCAGCTTTTTGGGCGACGGTCTGCGCGATGCCGCAGACCCCTATACGATTTGAGGCCGGCCATGAAACCAGAAAACATACTCGAAATTAAAGACCTGGCAGTTCATTTTCGTACCCTGGACGGCACGATTCGGGGCGTAGATGGTGTCTCGCTCGGCGTGCGAAAAGGGGAAACATTAGGGCTGGTTGGCGAGTCGGGGTGTGGCAAAAGTGTTACCGCGCACAGCATTATGCGCTTGCTGCCCAAACGGGTCGCCAAGATCGCCGAGGGTGAGATCATGTTCCGCCG
>JACRBK010000515.1 GCA_016234525.1 Chloroflexota bacterium | reverse complement strand
GACCAAAACCAAACATCTGACCGCCATCCATACTCGTTATTTTGGGGAAGAAGTGCGCCTCAGCCCGCCGCGTAACCTGAGCCTGGATGACTGCATCGAATTTTTGGCGGAAGACGAACTGCTCGAAGTCACCCCGCAAAATTTGCGGATTCGCAAGCGTATTCTCAATAATGAAGATCGCCAAAAAGAGCAGAAACGCCGCGATAAACAACTCGAAGGCAACAGCCAGGAGCGATAAACGTATGGCACGTGTCGGATTTATTGGTTTGGGTTTGATGGGATCAGGTATGGCGCGCAATATGATGAAAGCGGGCCATACCCTGGTGGTGCATAACCGCAGCCGCGCGATTGTGGATCAGTTTGTCAGCGAGGGAGCAATCCCCGCCTCTTCCCCGCGCGAAGTGGCCGAACAGAGCGATTTTGTGTTCACCAACCTGCCCGATTCGCCTGATGTGGAATTGGTCGCGCTCGGCCCTGCCGGCGTGATCGAAGGCGCGCGAGCCGGAATGATCTTCATCGATCACAGCACCATTAAATCCGAAACTGCCCGCAAGATCGCCGAAGAATTTGAAAAAGTCGGCGTGTGGGCGCTGGATGCTCCGGTCAGCGGCGGCGATATTGGCGCGCGAGCCGGAACACTCAGCATCATGGTCGGGGGATCGCCGGAAGCGTTTGAACGCGCACTGCCCCTGCTCGAAACGATGGGTAAAACGATCACCTGGGTGGGCGAAAGCGGCGCAGGCCAGATCGCCAAAGCCGCTAATCAAATCGTCGTCGCTGGAACCATGGTGGCGATGGCTGAAGCGCTGGTGTTGGCGCAAAAGTCGGGCGTGGACCCGGAGCGCGTGGTACAGGCGATCAGCCGGGGCGCAGCGCAGTGTTGGGCGCTGGATCACAAGCCGCCTAAGATTTTCTCGCGTGATTTGCAGCCAGGTTTTAAAGCGTATATGCAGGCAAAAGACCTCAAAATCGTAGTAGACACCGGGCGCACCTATAATGCTCCGCTGCTGCAAACGGCTGTTGCGCACCAACTGTATGAAGCAATGATCAGCATGGGCAACGGCGGCCTGGATAACAGCGCTGTGATTACTGTTTTAGAAGCGCTGGCACAGGTGGTTGTCGGTCAGAAAAGCGAATAAGGCTACGGCACAGGAGCGGACGACATGAAAGTCTTGTTTATCGGCGGAACAGGCAATATCAGCGTTTCAGTCAGCCGGTTAGCGATAGAACGAGGGATCGATCTCTATCACCTTAATCGTGGACGCCAAAACGTCACCATTGATGGCGTAAAAACCATCATCGGAGATATTCACCAGCCGGAGCAGGTGCAGGCCGTTTTAAAAGATCAGTGGTTTGATGTGGTGGTGAACTGGATCGCCTTCCACGAGTCGGATATTGAGCGCGATCTGCGGCTGTTTAGCGGCAAATGTGGGCAGTATATTTTCATCAGTTCAGCGTCCGCCTATCAAAAACCGCTCACGCACCCGGTTATCACCGAATCCACCCCGTTAGCGAATCCTTATTGGGAATATTCACGCAACAAAATTCGCTGCGAAGAACGCCTGATCCGCGCTTATCGTGAAGAAGGTTTCCCGGCGGTCATCGTGCGCCCCTCACACACCTACGCCACTCGTATTCCGGTGGCCGTGGGTAATTGGGCCAGCTACATGATCCCCAAACGTATGTTAGAGGGCAAGCCGGTAGTCGTACATGGCGACGGAACCTCGTTGTGGACCCTGACCCATGCAGAGGACTTCGCCAGGGGCTTTGTCGGGCTGCTAGGGCATCCTCAGGCCGTTGGACATGCCTTCCACATCACGTCGGACTTTGTGCTGACATGGAATCAGATATATGAGCAAATCGGTGATGCGCTGGGCGTTAAGCCGGTGTTGGTCCACATCCCCTCTGAGGCTATTGCCAAAGTAGACCCCGATACTGGGGCCGGCCTGCTCGGTGATAAAATGTGGAGCGTGATCTTCGACAACAGCAAGATCAAAAAGTTTGTGCCGGACTTTGTCGCGCAGATTCCCTTCCATCTCGGCGTTCACCGCGCGTTGGCATGGTATCAGGCAGACCCCGACCGGATGCGCGTCTCCCCTGAAGATGAAGCACATATCGAGCGCCTTATGGCGGCCTACCCTGCTACAATTTAAGCAACGGTTGTGATGGGACAAACGGAGATTCGGCTTGAATGACTTCTCTTTTGAAACACTGTTAGGCCGTCTGCTCGGCCTGCTGATCGGTTTCACGCTGCACGAATTCGCGCACGCCTGGACTGCTTACCGCCTGGGCGATAGGACCGCCTATAATCAGGGTCGGGTGACGCTCGATCCGCGTGCGCATATTGAGCCGGTAGGCATCGTGATGGCACTGGTGGCGGGCTTTGGTTGGGCCAGGCCGGTCCCAGTTAATCCGTTCGCGTTTTATCCCAAAGAAAAACGCGGTATGGTGGTCGTCGCTTTGGCCGGACCAGTGATGAACCTGATCATCGCGCTGGGATTTGGCATCCTGATTCGCCTGATCACCCTGACCGGTCTGGTCGAGAATGAGACGGGTTGGCTGGTCGGCGGTCGCCAAGTGGTCTATGGGATCGGATCGAGCGGCATGTTTACGTTCCTGTATAACGTACTGGGCGCGATTGTGCTGTTCAACCTGATCATGTTCCTGTTTAACCTGCTGCCGTTCGCGCCGCTAGACGGGTATAAGATCGCGGTGGGAACGCTGCCGAATGAGTACAGCAATTGGCTGATCAGGTACGAACGTGAAACGACTTTCGCGCTGATGCTGCTGCTTATGCTCGGTGTGATGACGCAGGGACGCTTTAATTTGCTGTGGGAGATTCTCGGCCCGCCGCTGCGCCTGCTGTATGAACTGTGTACCAATTTCTACCCGGTGTTTTCATAAGCTAATCGAGGGCGCAGCGGCCAGGGTATGGCAAACTGCGCCCCTATAAATTCCACTTCATCATTCATGAGCACAGCTTACCGGATACGCCAGGGAATACGCGCACTGGGAGCCTGGCTGCGCCCGGCAGATGACAGTTTGGCGCAGCAGTACCTCTCACCGCCGCTGTTCGCCCTTTTCCGCCAGATGCGCCGGTCCGAACGGCAGCACAGCCTGCGCGTGTTACAGGCGCTGTTAGCTGACCACCACACCCATCCGGATTTATTCGCGGCGGCGCTGCTGCACGATGTCGGCAAAATGCGCACCTATTTTTTTCTGCCGGAGAAAGTTTTAGTCGTGCTGATCAGGGCCATCTTTCCCCATACCTATCAACGCTGGGGCAGCGGTTCGGCACGCGGGTGGCGGCGTCCCTTCGCGGTTAGTGTGCAGCACCCGGCCTGGGGCGCAGAGATGGTTACGGCAGCCGGGGGCAGCATCCTGGTAGCCGAGTTGATCCGCCATCACGCCGATCCGGTAGAAGGCGATCCACAGACCGAAACAGACCGGCTGCTGCGAACACTGCAAGCCGTCGATGATCAGAACTGACCCGGTTTTTCCACAAAAATTAAACGTTTGCGGGCGCTGCGGCGTAGAATCAATGAAATCAATTACAGACCCGACTTATTCATAAGGATTAGGAACATGCATGTTAATGTGAGTATCATCGGCCTCAACCGTGTGAGTGTCTCGTTGGCTTTAGCGCTCAAACGTTATCAGGGCCAGCCCAAAGCGCAGCATACCTTTACTATCATCGGCAATGACAGCCAGGCCCACCCCATGAAAACGGCTCAGAAGATGGGGGCCATTGATAACTTTGACATCAAACTGCTCAAAGCCACCGAAAACGCCAACCTGCTGATCATCAGCGCGCCGCCCGGCCAACTTGAACATATTTACTCTCTGTTGGGGCCAGAACTCAAACCCGGCGCTGTTGTGCTGGATATCACTCCACTCAAACAGCAGGCGGTAGCCTGGGCTAAAGAATTTTTCCCGACCAACGCCCAGGGCGCGCCGACAGCCTATCTCGTGGGGATCACACCCATCGTGAACGCCAAAGGGTTGTACACCAGCGATCCGGGAGTCGAAGCAGCAACCGCTGATCTGTTTGAAAAGACGGAATTTTTGATCGCGCCCGACGCCCAATGCCCCGGCGAAGCGATTGCCCTGGCCGAAGACATTATCCGGCTGGTGGGCGGTCAGCCGCGTTTTATGGACCCCGCCGAACACGATGGGCTGACCGTTGCGACTGAAGCGCTGCCGATGCTGCTCGGCCCGGCGTTGTTTTATGCGCTGCAACAGTCTGAAGGCTGGTCGGACCTGCGGCGGATGGTCAACCCTAGTTTGGCGCTGATGATGAACCATCTCCGCACCCAAACCGCGGAAGACCTGGGCGTGGTCTTAAAACAAAGTCGCGCCGATCTGGTCCACCATCTCGAAGGGCTGATCGGAGTGCTGGATGAACTACATGATATTTTAGAGGAAAACGATACTGACCGGCTTGACGCCTTTTTAGCCAAAGTGACCAGCGAATGGGAAAAATGGGACATCAAACGTCACAGCGGCAAATGGGAAGATGTTCAAAAACTTGAGGCGCTGCCCGGTCCGTTGGGATCGATGGGCTTTTTAACGCTCAAACCGCGCAAAAAAGCCGAGGGCGAGGACGAAGACAAAAAATAAGCCTGAAGGCGGGGATGTATGGGAGTCGAACCCACCGCGGCCCGCGCTGTGCGACCCGCCGCCGGTGTTGAAGACCGGGAAGCCCACCGGGACCCAGACACCCCCGCCGATGAATGTACCTTAGCCGGAGACAAAGATCAACCCACCGTGTAAGCGATCCGGTGGGTTGATCTTATTTTGAGCAGTGTTCGATCTTTAACGTGCTTCGTCGATCCAGGCGCGCACCTGCTTTACCCGCGCCGCAATCGCTGCAAAATCGCCTGCGTCAACATCCTTCTTGGCGACCAACTTTGAGCCGATCCCCACGCAGGCCACCCCGGCCTTAAACCACGCCTGGAGGCTTTCCTGAGTGGCATCGACACCGCCGGTTGGCATGGCGCGCGTCCAGGGGCAGGGCGCGAGCAGGGCTTTCACAAACGCCGGACCGCCAATGGTTTCGCCGGGGAACAATTTGACGATCTCCACGCCCAATTCTTCCGCTTCAGCGATCTCACGCAGAGTCGCGCAGCCGGGCATATAGGGAATCTTGCGCCGGTTGCACAGCCGGGCGATCTCAGGGTTGAACGATGGGCCGACGATAAAGTTCGCCCCGCCCGCGATAAACAGTGCGGCGGTGGGCGCATCGGCCACCGATCCCACACCGAGGATCAGATCGGGCCGGGCTTTAGCGTAATATTTTGCCAGCGCCGAAAAAACATCATACGCGAAATCGCCCCGGTTGGTGAACTCGACCACCTTCGCGCCACCGTCCAGGCACGCCTCGACGATCTTTTTCGCGGTGTCCAAATCGTGATGATAAAACAGCGGGACCACGCCGGTTTCTAACAAAGTGTTATAGATATGCAGGCGCAAATGGCTTGCCATACTCTCCCCTATCGTGCTACGCGCCCGGAGGCGTCACCAGACATCAGTTTTTCGACCTCGCCCACCGAGACGAGGTTAAAATCACCGAAGATCGAATGTTTGAGGCATGACGCGGCAATCGCAAAGTTGAGTGCTTTTTGCCGGTCTTCGCCATAGGTGCGCAGGCCGTAGATCAGCCCGGCAACAAACGAATCACCGCCGCCGACCCGGTCCACAATATGCGTAATATCGTACTGTGAGCCGGTGTAGAAGGTGCCATCATGCCACAGCACACCCGACCAGGTGTTGTGACTGGCCGAGATCGAACCGCGCAGCGTGATCGAGATCGTCTTGAGCGCGCTGAAACGGCGGTGGAGTTCGTCACACACGTAACCATACTTCTCAGCTTCTACCTTGCCGGATACCACGTCTGTGTCAGGCGCATGGATACCGAACACTTTGGCCGCGTCTTCTTCGTTGCCTACTGCCACATCGCAGTACTGCACCAGTTCGGGCATCACCTCGTTAGCGGGCCGGCCCCATTTCCACAACTTGGCGCGATAGTTCAGATCGCAAGAGACGATCAGGCCCATCTGACGAGCTGCCTTGACGGCTTCCAGGCACACTGCCGCCGTTCCCGCTGAGATCGCCGGGGTGATGCCGGTCCAGTGGAACCAGTCCGCATCTGCAAAAACGGTCTTCCAGTCGATGGTGCCGGGTTGGAGCGTATCGAATGAGGAGTGAGCGCGATCATAGATCACCTTACTGCCGCGCTGCATCGTCCCCATTTCGAGGAAATAGATCCCGATGCGCTCGCCACCGCGCGCAATATGCCCGGTTCCTACGCCATACTGCCGCAAAAACTGAATACACGCCTCGCCCATGTCGTTGTTTGGCAGGCGGGTCACAAAATCGGCAGTGATGCCGAAATTCGCCAGCGAGACGGCGACATTCGATTCGCCGCCGCCGTACACCACGTCAAATGAGCGCGCCTGCCCAAACCGCTGGTAGCCCGGCGGAGACAGTCGCAGCATAATTTCGCCAAAGGTCACTATTTTTTTAGCCATCGTTTATCCTTTTGGGACCGCACTGCTCGCAGCCTATTTGAGAAAATCTTCGCGCAGCGGCGTGAAGGTATCGACGAGGCAGGCGGTGGGAGTGATTAACTGGATCGAGTGCGGCGCATCCGGTGGCACGGTGATCATATCACCAGGGCCAAGTTTGTGACGCACATCCTCGATGAAAAAATAGACTTCGCCCTGCGCGACATACGTCACCTGCTCATGCGGGTGAGAATGGGGCGGGTCCGGTTCGTTGGCCGGACCATCGCCAAATTCAACCACCACCATCATCAGGTGATCGGTATAGGTCAAATAACGGCCCCGGCGCGGCGCGATGGGTTCGGGCGTGATCGCTGCCCGGTGAATGACGGCCATGGTTTCCCCCTGTCTACCGCGCCATCCAGCCGCCATCGACCGGGATAATCGCCCCGTGTAGATAGGCTGCCGCCGGTGACGCCAGAAACACCACTACGCCTTTCAAATCGGCGGGTTGGCCCCAATCGCCTGCCGGAATACGATCCAGGATCGCTTTGCTGCGCGCCGGGTCGGCCCGCAGCGGGGCGGTGTTGTCGGTTGCCATATAACCGGGCGCAATCGCGTTCACATTGATGCCCAATGAGGACCATTCGTTTGCCAGCGCGCGCGTTAAGCCAGCCACCCCGCTTTTAGACGAGGTGTAGGATGGCACGATAATCCCCCCCTGAAAGGACAGCATGGAGGCGATATTGATAATCTTACCGCTGCCCTGTTCTTTCATAATGCGTCCGGCGGCCTGCGACATGAAAAACACAGCTTTGAGGTTGATGTGCATCACCTCATCCCAGTCTTTTTCGCTGAACTCAAGCGCAGGCGCGCGCCGGATGATCCCGGCATTGTTGACCAGAATATCCAACCGCCCCAACTGATCTTGCACCTGCTTCGCAATACGGTTGAGTTCTTCGACGGGCGCCGCCAGCAGATCACACTGGATGCTGATCGCGCGCCGCCCCAATGCTTGAATCAACTGGCAGGTTTCGGTGCATTCTGGCTCGCGGTCCAACACGGCAACATCGGCCCCGGCTTCGGCCAGACCCAGCGCCATTGCCTGCCCTAACCCCCGGCTCGCGCCCGTCACCAGCGCGACTTTACCATCCAGACGGAATGAATCGAGAATACTCATACTCTCTCCTGATTAACGCAGATTGCCCATAGGGACCGGGTCCATATCGCTGAAAGTCTGATTTTCGCCCGCCATCGCCCAAATAAACGCATAGTTCGTCGTCCCCATGCCAGAGTGGATCGACCAGCTTGGCGAGATCACCGCCTGCTCGTTACGCACCACCAAATGGCGGGTTTCATCGGGTTGGCCCATCATATGGAAAACGATATTGTCGCCCTGGATGTCAAAGTAAAAATAGACTTCCATCCGGCGGACATGGGTATGCACCGGCATCGTGTTCCACATATTATTCGGATCAAGCAGGGTTACCCCTAACACCAACTGGCAGCTTTTAACCCCGTCAGCGTGGATGTATTTGTAAATGGTGCGCTCGTTTGAATGGGCCAGATCGCCCAGATGTGTTGGTGAAGCAGCACTGATCGGGATATGGGCGGTCGGATAGGCAGCATGAGCGGGGGTGCTGGCAAGATAAAAATGGGCGGGATTAGCAGGATCGGCGCTCTCAAAACAGACTTCTTTGGCTCCCCGGCCAATATACAGCCCATCAAGTTTTTTCATCTCATAGGGTGTTCCATCCACTACGATCCGGCCTGATCCAGCCACATTCACCACGCCCATTTCGCGCCGCTCTAAAAAGAACGCCGCGCCTAATTCTTTGGGGTCGCCGGTCAGCAGCAGCGGATCACCAGCAGGGCAAGCGCCGCCCGCGATGATACGATCAATATGGCTGTAAACCATGTTGATCTCGCCGGGCACAAACAGCCGCTCGATCAAAAACTCTTCGCGCAGTTGGTCGGTGGTATACGTTTTTACCCGATCCGGGTGCGAGGGATAACGAATTTGCATGATGTTTGCTCCTTGACTATCTCGTCTAAAGCTCGATCAGATAAAGCTGGACTCGGCCACCATGATCAGAAGCGTACAGGATGCGGCGGCCATCCCAACTCCAGGTGGGGTGACAATGGCTGCTCTGTGTGTGCCAGGATGTTTTGTGGTGGCACAACACGCTGAGCTGTGCCTGCTCCCCCGAAATATCAATCAATACCAGGTCGTCCACATCATCTCCAACCAGTACAGAGTTATCAGGATTGGCATGGTAGTGGTTGCAGTAGTAGGGCATATCGATCCGTTTGACCAGATTCCCACTGCGATCCATCAACCCCACAAAGGGGATCATAGCATTTTCGTTGACATGTACCTCTGTCGCGACAGCCTGCGTGCGATCCGACGTAATGGTTCCATCGTGGCCCGGCCCCCGGTTATCGAAGAAAATATAACCGTCCTGCGTCCAGAATTCATGACCGATGGAGTCAATCTCGTCCTGGCGGAAACAGGGTTTCGCTTCACGCGAGATAAAATCCAGGTACCAGATGCGCTGTGTCACCAGATTCCAGGGGCCTTCGTGGCAGAAACTGCCAAAGGCGGGATCGTCCGGCGAAAACTGGAAATGCCCGACCTGATGCGTATCTTTAAAAATGTCAAACCAGCCCGATCCATCGGTATAGGCGACCGTGATCCGCCCATCTTTGACCGCATAAAAACGTTCTTTGAACCCGGCATAGTTCGCCCCGTGATAGTGAATGCGGGACTCGCTGGCCTCGTTGCGGCAGAATGCGACATAACGCCCGTTGGCGGCAATCGAGGGGACGCTGCTCAGTTGAAACGAGCCCGGTTCCTCAAACACCGTGATCGTTTTCCCGGTGGCGGGATACATCACCTTCACCTGTTTCCCGGTCCCATACGAGATCATCTGGCTGTCAGGAGTTTTAGTGGCATTGTGGCACGAGGCCAAAATATCATCGCTGATCTGTTCGATCTCGCCGGAGTCAAGATTCATCCGGTACAGGCAGTAGTCCGGGTCTTCGTGCGGCGCTTTATCTTTGCCAGAGGCGCGATCCGACGAAAAGATGATCTCGTTACGGTGTTGATCAAACGAGTTTTCGGTGAAATAGAGGTGAACGTTGTTACCAGTGCGCGTCAGTTGTTTGACTTTGCGCCCGGTTTTTTCGTCTTTGAATTCACGGATTTCTGAAGGCCACGTTGTGCGAGTCATAGTTTTTAGTTTCCAGGTTCATAGCACCAATGAAAAAAGTTATTCAACCGGGATCATGTGCATGACAAAACGCCGGGTTCCTAGCGGCAGAACTACGGCCAGCCGAGTCAGGATGTCGGAATGCTGGTTCGCTTCGCACGCCTCTTTCAGCGCTGTGGCGCTAAAAACAGCCCCGGCGGGTTCGATCACTTTTAATTCAAGCGACGTTTGTTGGCCCTGAATGCGGGCGGTATTCCCCGCCGCGCTGACCGGGAACCAGGGGGAAAACGCCTCTTCGATTTCCAACGGCGAT
>JACRBK010000518.1 GCA_016234525.1 Chloroflexota bacterium | reverse complement strand
TCGGGTCTTGTCTCAAAAAGCCCCGAATTTTCGTCCATTGTTCGTCAGTTACCTTCACGTCGGTCATGCTTTGACTTTAAACGACTTTTGTCAAACGTCAACAGAACCTAGTTTTGAGGGGCTATAAGATCATAACCGGTCCGAGACAAGGGCGCGGAGTTCAGACGAAACGGCTCCCGTCGTATCAATCGATTCTGCTTCAAGGAAGTCCATAAACCGTCTCAATCCCTGGATCAAGGCCCTGGCAAATGGCTCATCCAAATTGATATTGTTCTCTAGCCAGAACCCATTGATGATCAACGTTTTTGATGGACGGTCGAGTTTCGGGTCCATCCGGGCCACGAGTCGATCACCATATAAAATGGGCAGCGTATAATAACCCCACCGGCGTTTTGCCTGAGGTTTGTAAACTTCCCAAAGGTATTCGAAGTCAAACAAAAAAAGCGCTCGCCCGCGCGTACTGACAATCTCAAGCGGTGCCAAAAAGACCATCTCATCCGCTGTCGTCGATTCGATGGTCCGCCAGCTATCCGGCACTCGGCCCGCCTGTAACGATTCAAGCATGGGCATCTCTTCCGCCAGAACATAACGCGGGTTCTCTTTGCTGTCTGCGATGTTGATCGTTGTCACTCTCCCCGATTTGATGAAAGCATCGAGCCGCGCGACAGCTTCCGCCGGATCAACTTTTCGTTCAATCGTTCCCGCAAACACGTTACGCCAACTCCGCCTGCTCAGCGTACCGTAATATTGGAAGATTTTCAGCGCAAAAAAATCATCCGCTTCATCTGCTGATACGCTGTGGCATAAGTCTGGAGGCGCGATGCGGTCTCGCAGATCGTAGACCCTGTCAAAACCACGACGGCTGTGAGTCATCAACTCGCCCGCTATCCAGAGATAGTACAGCGCCTGACTGGTCACCTTGCTTGACCGAAAACTACCCGTTTTGTTGGATACACCCTTAAAATCTCGTGTTCCAAGCGCCCCTTGGGCTTCAACAGCCGCCAGTACCATCTCAATCGTCTCGCCATGCTCAGCAGCGAAGGCCACTCGACGTGGTTCATTCTGCTTGCGTGCCATTACAACCCGCCAATAGGGCAGTTCTTCCATAGGCTGGATCATGACGGTGCCGCCGTAATCAAAGAATTTCCGTTCAGCATACAGCAGTTCATCAAGATATTTTGGCTGATACTGCAAGACTCGGCTGTGGAGCACAAGATCGTGATTGCGCGCGATCACATTTAAGGGATCAACTTGAACCACGCTGCCAGATGAAATAGCTTGCGCGGCGCCTGCTTTGCCGTGCCAGCGCCGTCCCGGATACAAGCCTTGTTTTCCGAGGACAAATTGTCTCAGGGTGGATTTTGACAGTGTGAGGCTCATGATCAGGCTCCAGGGTTCAAGACATCCACTGAGTTACGAAAGTGAGGACTTGCAGGCTGGACAAATTAACCGCTGCCCGCACGTACCCGCGACACATGCGGGTTATTCGCCACCCACCAGCGCCAGGGCATAGATAACCAGGGTTCTGGCACGCGCGTACCCAACCCGATGCGCGGTCCAGTTTTCACCTGATCATCGGGCACCGGATCGCCCGTTTCGATCCATAAACCTGACGTTTGGAGTGTCAAGTCGGCGCGATTCAGATCACCGGTGATTGCCAGAGCACGGGTCAGGCGGCCTGGTCCGCTGGTCCACTCTTTAGGGGATCGTCCGTCCCGGTGGGCAGCGATCAGGTCTAATCCATCGAGCGGTTCGATGGCGCGAATAAGTACCGCTGCTGGATAATCGACCGGCTCGCAGACGGCATTGAGCAGCCAGTACATCCCATAGGTGAAATAGACGTAAGCATGTCCGGGTGTACCCCACATGGGTTGATTACGCGGTGTCTGACCTCTGTGACTATGCGAAGCCGCATCGGACTGCTGGTGATACGCTTCTACTTCGACGATCCGGCCACTGATCCGCCTGCCGTCGATCTGTCGCACCAGGGTCGCACCAAGCAGCGTCCGCGCGACGGTGGTAGCATCTTGAGTATAATAATCACGAGAAAGGAGGGGCATCGGGTTAGCTCGCTGGTTCGCATACACTGCACTGAATTATAGCATGGATAACCCGCTTTAGCACGCTTGTTCTCAGAACAACAGCGCTGAACGATTATCTCGCCAGGATTTTGGCCAACCGTCAGACACCCTCATTTCGATAAATTTAGCCCGCGCAGCAGTTGAGCGTTGATTGCGACGACAATGGTACTCAGCGACATGAACAGCGCCCCAACGGCGGGAGACAGCAGAATTCCAAAGGGGGCCAAAACCCCTGCCGCCAGAGGGAGTGCGATCACGTTGTAGCCCGTAGCCCACAGCAAGTTCTGGATCATCTTGCGGTAGGTCGCGCGGCTCAATTCGAAGATATGAACGACATCGAGCGGATTACTACGCACCAGAATAATCCCTGCCGACTCAATCGCCACATCGGTACCGCTGCCAATGGCAATGCCGACGTCCGCGCGTGTCAAGGCCGGCGCATCATTCACTCCGTCCCCAATCATCGCGACCGACTTACCCTGCTGCTGAAGTTCCGCAACTTTCTGGTCTTTGTGTTCGGGCAGCACTTCGGCAAAATAGGTGTCGATGCCAAGCTCCTCAGCAACCGCCCTGGCGACGGCTTCACTGTCGCCGGTAAGCATGGCGACTTCTTTTCCCAGGGCGTGCAGCCGTTTTACGGCTTCACGACTTTCCGGGCGAATCACGTCCGCCAAAGCGAAAGCGGCCACCGGTTGTTTATCATCCACCAAATACACCACCGTTTGACCCTTTCGCCCTGTTTCCTCGGTAAAATGGGCTAAGTTTTCCGAAAGCGATGTGGAGAGCATCTCTAACAAACGCGGTCCGCCCACATAGACAAGATGCCCATTGTAACGCGCCTGGATACCGCGTCCTTTGATGGCTTCAAAGTCATGGATGACAGGTGGAGTAAGCCGTCGTTCTTCGGCGGCACGGCGGATTCCACGCGCGATCAGATGTTCCGAATCACCTTCAACCGCCAAAGCC
>JACRBK010000519.1 GCA_016234525.1 Chloroflexota bacterium | reverse complement strand
TGCCTCTTCGTCTTCGATGACCAAAATTTTAGGCATAATTTATTTTTGCTCTCTCTCAGCTAATAAAACAACAGGGAGTGTCACCACAAATGTTGTTCCTGATCCCGGTGCGCTTTCGCACACGATAGTACCACCGTGCAAATCCACCGTCCGTTTGGTGATCGACAAGCCCAACCCGGTACCGGGGATAGTCCCAACATTTCCGGCGCGGTGGAAGGGTTCAAACAGCCGGGCCTGATCTTCGAGGGGAATGCCGATCCCTTGATCTTGCACACGGATTAGGGTGGTTTGCGGCTGGCATAGGATTTCAAAGGATACCTGCCCCCCCGCTGGAGAGTATTTGATCGCGTTGGTCAACAAGTTAGTGAACAGATGCCGGATCAGTTTTGCATCGAGCATCTGGACTCCGCAACCCCGGTCAATCACTACTTTCAGGTCAATGGAGGATCCGGCAGTGGGCTGGACTTGCTCTAAAACCTCGTGCGCTAACTGCGGCAAGTTAACCTGAGTGGGATTGAAACTCATCTGACCAGACTCGGCTTTACCGAACAGCAGCACTTCGTCCAACAGTTCGGTCATATGCCCCACCGCCCGATGCACCTGGCTGAAATGTTTGCCTTTTTGTTCCGGCGTCAGGCGCTCCAAATAACGCTCCAAAATTTCGAGCGATGAGAGGATCGTAGTCAGCGGCGTGCGGAATTCGTGAGAGGCCATCGAGACAAAACGGGTTTTGAGTTCACTCAATTCACGTTCACGTTGTAACGCATTGAGCAGTTCGATTTCGGCCCGCTTGCGCTCGGTAATGTCGCGCACATGGCAGACAACGCCGCCACGCTGGTTTTGTTCGGCGATCTGGATCAGTGATAAACCAACTTCCGCATCAAATACCGTGCCATCTTTGCGACGAGCCCGAATTTCAAGGTGTTTGATGTCGCCCTGCTCGATCACCGAACGTAGCGTTTGATCAAACTCATTTGCGGAATCCGCGTGGGCCATCGTAACCATAGATTGGTGAAACAACTCATCAGCATCGTAACCAAACATCTGGTCAAACATGCTGTTCGTCTGCGAAATGGTGCCGTCAGGGCGGGCCAACACGATTCCATCGCTGCTGTTATTCAAAATAGCTTCCACCCGGCTGCGAGTGCGTTCGAGTTCAACCGTCCGGTCTTCGACTCGTTTTTTTAGTTCAGAGTTGCTCTGCTCGGCTTGCTCGCGCAGGCGCAGATGCGACACAGCCGCGGCCAGTTGATCGGCCATTTGTAAAGCCATAATGCGCCGGGCTGTGTTAAAAGCAGCTGGCACACGCGATCCTAATGCCAGTTCGCCAATCACATCACGTTCGACCATCAGCGGCGTACTAAGATACGAACGTAACCCCTGGTTAGATAACCGCTGTTGAGCCCAGTTCAGGTCTGGCAGCACCAAGATATCGTCCACTGTCGTCTGTTGTCCCGTGAGCAAGGCGGGAGACAGTTTTAGGCTTTGCAGCGAAAGACGCTGGATATGCGAAGAATCAGCAGATTTGGTTTTGCCCGCACAAAGATAGATTGCCTGTTGTTTCTGAGTATCGAACATAATCAAGCAGGCCGTATCGCAGGGCAACAGGTAACAAAACCCCTGCAAGGCGTCATACACGATCTCTTCGAGCGACTGCCCCATCAACATGCCTTGCAGCATGGTATGGGCCAGATTGAGCCGCTGGGCATAGTGATCCAATGATTTTTCGGTGCGTTTTAGTTCGGTCGTATCACGCACGATCACCAGCACTTCGTCCGACCCACAAGCGACAATCCGCGCCTCACGGCTGTAATTCTTATCAGCCTGTGCAATCTGATATTCCATCAGCTTAACTTCGCCGGAATCTAACGCCTGTTGAATCTTTAACAGCAATTCTTCAGCAACAGCCGGCGGCAAAAAATCGTGTACCGTTTTGCCATGATAATCGGCACGCGGGTAAAGCAGCATCTTTTCATTAGAAGCATGGACTTCTTGATATACGCCTGCGCGATTAATGCGAAACAATAGATCAGGAAAAGCGGCGACGATGGCTCGATAGCGGGCTTCGCTGTCTTGCTGCACCGATGATAGGGAATTATTGGAATCGCCAGGGTTTGATTTTCGTTCGTTCATACACTGAGTTTAACATCGCTGCTGACAAAAGTATACAAACTTAACAGACTATTTGGGGAAGGTCCATTTCACTCGTAGGGGGTGTCACTACCGCGTCCTGGCGCGATGATCGTTGACATCACACCAGGGCACAGCCGCCATCATAACTGATCTCAAACCGAGGGCGAGCCGCACAACTCGCCCCCACCATCATTACAAACTTTATCCCCCGACTGCCGGTACATTCCAAACACGCACCGTGCCATCCTGACTCATGGACACCAGCCAGCGGCCATCGGGTGACCAGACGACGCCCGTAACCCAGGCGGTATGGCGATCCAGCAGGCGCAGTTCGCCACCCGTTGCCATATCCCACACACGCAGGGTGTTATCCATGCTTCCCGTAGCCAGCAGCAAACCATCCGGGCTGAACGCGATCCCAGGGACATCGCTGCCGCCGGACGGCATGGCATAACGCTGTTGGCCGGTGAGCGCATCCCAGACAACAACCCCATCGTAACTGGTCCCTGCAATCAGTTTGCCATCGCCTGACCACGCTACCTGACCAATCGGATAATAACCGCCCTCAAATGTGCGCACAGTCGCGCCAGTGTTGATGTCCCAGATTCGGGCGGTGTTGTCGCCACTGGATACGAGCTGTGTCCCATCTGGCGACCAGGCTAAAGACGATACGCCGCCCTCGTGGCCTTCCAACAAGCGTATTTCTTGCCCGGTGGACATATCCCACAGTCGCACCGTGCGATCTCCGCTCGAACCGGCAGACGCCAGCAGTTTACCATCTGGACTAAACGCGACTTTTTCCACAAAATCGGCGTGGCCGCGCAGGGTATACAGCAGTGTCCCGCTGTAAGCATCCATCACATGAATGGCATCTTCAGAATCCCCAAACGCCAGCCGGGTGCTGTCCGGCGACCACGCGATGGTATTGACCCCTACCCAGTATTCGTGTTCCACGTAACGCGGCTCGGCATTAAAATCTACCGTATCGTATAACCAGATGCCCGGTGCATTGGCAGACACCGCCAGCGTTTTGCCGTCCGGCGACCACGCGATGTCCTCTACCCACGTCCAATCGCGCTGAATGCGCGCGACCTGATCGAGTTGGGCGGCATTCGCCGCGGTGATCACTTGCGGCGGAATCGGGGTCGCGGTAGCGGTCGGAGTATTAGTCGGCGTGTGCGTAAACGTCGGAGTCGGAGTCAGCGTCGGGGTATAACTGGGTGTCCAGGTCGGCGTGCTGGTCAGCGTTGCCGTAGGGGTCGGCGTATTAGTGAGTGTTGGCGAAGCGGTTGGCGTGCGGCTGGGAGTATGGCTCGGTGTGGGTGTTTTAGTCCAGCTTTGGGCCGTTAATGTTCTATCGACCACCGCCTTATAAGCTACATACGTCTGCGTGAAATTCGCGGTAGCGGTCGGCGTATGGCTAGCCGTTGGAGTCCATTGGCTGGCAGTCGCGCTGAGATCGAGCCAGACCTGGGTTTCAGGCAGTACCGGAGGCGGAGCCTGGGTGAGGGCAACCTCGCGCGGCGTGGGGGTATGGGTAGCGGCGGGCAGCGTACTCGGCTGTGCTGATGGGGTGCGAGTCACATCTGTATTTACAGCCACTTCTGTACGGGGCAGCAGGGCCAGCGCCGTGACAGTCTGGGCAGCAGCCGTGCCGATCAAACTATCAGCAGGTGGGCTGTCTTTTTTATCATCTCCACCACTGAGCAGCAGCGCCAGAATCACCCCCGCCAATACGATGATCACCGCCGCTGCGCCCCACAACATCCGTGAGGCCCACCACGGCTTCGGCGGCTGAGCGACGAATGTCCCCGATCCTGTCCCGCGAACCGGGTGAGCGGGTCGGGTGCGCCGCATTGGCGCAGCGAAGAAGTTCGTTTTATCGCCCGGCATCCCCTGGATTGCTTTGTCAAATGCCTGAGAAAAAGCGGTAACGGTCGGGAAACGATCTGAAGGCACTTTCGCCATCGCCCGGTTCAGCACGTCAGAAACCGGCTCT
>JACRBK010000512.1 GCA_016234525.1 Chloroflexota bacterium | reverse complement strand
TATCACATCGGGAATCAGGTGTATGCCCTGAGTCCCGGCGACACCCTGCTGTTCGAGGCCACACAGCCGCACTGCTTCCTCAGCATGGGAAAATTCCCGGCGATTGTCCTGCTGGTTTTCCAGGCTTCAGAGGGCAGCCACTTGGCACGGCGGTATCATCTGGACACATAAACCTCATCATTGCACAGCGCTCTGGCTTCCAATTCGTGTTTCATTATATTTATTCCATGGAAACGCAGTTGAATGATGCTTCAAACGGGCCGCTGATATGTCCAGCCTGATCGGTCAGAGTGATGGACCACCTCACCAGGCCGATAAAACAAGCGCATCCAAGGTTATACGAGACATTCCAGGCTAACCTGCTACTCCGGGCATCGCTAGATCTGATGCGAGGATTATACCGATCTTGCGGGGAAAGTCCGTCTAGACCAATGACCCCCAGGCCAGACCGCAAGGTCGGTTTCGGGAGGCAACAATTTGTTGATTCACTGGCAGATGGCTGAACAACCTGTGAACGAACTGCGGACCTTGGTGCATGAAAACCGCTACATCCGCGACTTCACCTGCGAGAAGCGCGCACAATAACACATTGGCCAGGGTGCAAGTACCGAATCATGCGCATGATGTGCAGCACATAGCCTCATCCCCGCTGTCAACGGGGATGAGGGGGTAAGTCTGGTTTCGGGCAGCCCGGAAAAAAAGTTGAGACGGTTTTATACCGTCGGGGTGCGTTTGGGCTGCGTGAGCAACGAAACGATGATCAATACCGCGAAGCTAAGCGGAATAGACACGATGCCAGGGTTATCCAGCGGGAAGGGGGCAGTCGCCGTTGATTCATAAAGTTCATACATAGACGGCGAGAGCGCGATCAGGGTCAATGCGGAGACCATGCCGACGAAGATCGACGCTGCGATTCCCTTTGAGGTGGTTTTTTTCCAGAATAACAGCATCAGGATCGCAGGCAGATTGGCTGAAGCCGCCACCGCGAATGCCAACCCAACCAGAAATGATACATTCGTCGTTTTGAAGTAGATGCCTAAGACGATTGCCAGCGCGCCCACGGCTACCGCCGCAATCTTGCCCGCTTTGACCTTACCCTTGTCAGTGAGTTGAATCCCCATGAATTGATCCATCAGATCATGGGCTACCGCGCCAGAGGCCGCTACGATCAGACCGCTGACCGTGCCGAGGACGGTGGCAAACGCTACCGCCGAAATGATGGCAAACAGCGCCGTGCCGAAATATTTCGCCAGCAGCGGCGCGGACATATTGCTGCTTTCGACATCCAACACGCCGTTAACCATCGCGCCTAATCCCATAAACAGGGTCAGGATGTAGAAAAAACCGATGGCGCTGATGGCGACAATGGTGGATTTGCGCGCCGATTTTTGATCCGGCACGGTATAATAACGGATCAGGATGTGAGGCAGGGCCGATGTTCCAAAGAATAACGCCAGCATCAGCGAAACGAAGTTGAGTTTAGAAGAGGTTGTCGCGCCTTCATCCACTTTGAACTTGAGGCCGGGGCGCAAAATTTTCTCGCCGGGTGTGGCGCTCTGATACCAGACCGTCACTTTGTCGCCCGCTGCCGTAAAGTCTTTGGTCGCAAAACGGACAATTTCACTGTCTTCGATAATCGAGAAAAATTCGGCAGGGTTCAGGTTTTTGACCGACTCGACTTCTACACCATCAACCACGAGCTTACTAAAGTGACCAACCTGATAAAACTTCTCATTGGCTTTGGGTTCGCCGTTATATAACGTCTTGCCGTTCGCTGTTTTGACGATGGACAGGGTTTCGTGCAGCACCGGATCGCCGCCGTTCAGGTCGAGTTTCCACCAGGTTTCAACCCCATTTTCGATCAATTTGACAAACCGCAGGCTGCCCACTGTCTCTTGTCCGACAATGACATACGGGTTGTGGGCCAGGGCGGTCACGGTTCCATCATCGTCCACTGTCGCGCCCACCGACTTAAACTCGTGATAGTCGTCTGAAGGCGACAGCGAAAAACCGTTGCGCAAAACTAACACCACCAGCACCATCGAAAAAACGATGAGCAATCCACCTTTAAGGAACTGCACATAGGTGGTAGACACCATACCCGCCGTAGCCACGATGAAGATCACAATTGAGCCAACCATGATCACCCCGACATAGTGCGGCAGCCCTAACAAGGGAGTGACAAGCGCGCCCGCGCCCACCATTTGCGGGATCAGATAACAGACCGATACGACGAGCGTGCTGATCCCCGCCATAAGCTGGATGCCCTTTGAGTTAAACGTGGAGTCTAGCGCATCGGAGAAAGTGTATTTGCCAAGGCGTTTAAGCGGTTCGGCGACCACAAACAACGCGACCACCCAGCCTGCCAGATAACCTATCGAATACAAAAAACCGTCGTAACCGACGGTAGCGATCATACCCGCGATGCCCAAAAACGAAGCCGCCGACAGGTAATCGCCTGCAAATGCGATCCCGTTCACTGACCAATGGATCGAGCCGCTCGCTGTAAAATAACTTTTAGAATCGCGTGTGCGTTTGGCAAAGTAGAATGAAATCCCCAGCACGAGCAAAACGATAAAAACAAACAGACCCACAGCAATGGGAGAGGCTTCATAGATCATTAGTCAACAGTCTCCTGGGCGATGTTCAGCTTTTTCTCGATGCGGTTGCACATGATGTTGTAGATCAAGCCCATGACAATAGCGAGCAGGATCAAACCGAAACCATACACAACGGCCAGATTCAGCCCTAGTACGATGGATTCTCCCATCGTTTTGGGACTCAGCGTGTTAATTATAATGAAACCAACATAAACTAGGCTGTAAACGAAAAACAAAACCAGTCCTAGTTTTGCTTTGGGGTCAGCAGCATTATCACTTTCTAGTTTGACAGCAGGACCATGATGCATAATTTCTCCTCATTGTGAAAAAAAGAGCAATTGATATTGATGTATCTCAATTTAAGTAAGTATATTCAAATAAGTTTTATTTTCTCTATGATGACAATCACAAATTATTTAGCCATTTGTCAGCGAGTTGAAAATAGACAATGTGGGATGTCTTGATAGCCCGATCATGCCCTTTTGATCGGGCTATGGGGATCAAAAAGTCCATCTTCCCGTGATTTGGCAAGAGCATCAAGTATCACCTAATCAAAATGAGGCGGTCAGAAATGCCACTACCCCATAATATATCAGGCGGTCAATGGGTATGGATGGAGTTTTTGGGGGGTACGGGATTGTCATAACCTCCGTTTGCCAATGCAGAGGCAGCCAAACGGTGGTTCTACCGGCGATTTGCGATGTGACATTTGCTTGATCTCACGACTGAAACAAGCAGAAAAAATTATTACTATCTTTGGGTACTACTGGTAAGGTGTTCAGTTACACATGCAATTTCAGAATGAGCACAGTTTATATGACTCGCCCGGTCAAACGAGCTACACACCTCAGGCACCACACGGTCTCCCCGCCGATTCATTTCCCGTTTCCTTGGGAAGGATTTACTCCCTGGCCAGAGCCAGTTTCTTCTGATTTCTCACCCTGACTGGGATTCTCGCCGCCTTGCGCCGGGGTAGGGTTGTCATTGGGCGGTCCACCTGTGTTGCCGCCAGAACCGCCAGTGCCAGTTGGTGCATGGTGCGTCGATACTGCTGGTGAAACGGTAAGGATCGGCGAGGAGGTCAAGGTCGGTGTTGGGGTTACAGAGGGTGTCGCGGTAACCGTCAGAGTTGGAGTGTCGGTGGGTGGTGGGGTCATAGTTGGGGAAATTGTCGGCAGCACAGTCGACATCGGCGTAGGCAAAGGTTCTGGTATCACCGGAGGAAACGCTGGGTGCAGTATCTCGATTTGCTGTTGGATCTCAACCACTCTTTCCGTTACGGCGTTGAGACGAATCTGTTCGGTTGCTCCGATAGGATGACGCATAGCCTGATCTAACAAAAAGGTATCGCGTATCATCAGGCTGTGAAACTGCAAATCAACATCCATCCAGTCCCCATGTCCGGCGGTCAACAAGTCCAGGGCACGTGACATCTCCTCGTTAGCCTCTTCCAGCGCACGCGGGTAGACACGGTCTCGTTCAAGTAGGGCTTCAAACTCGCCAATGCGCCGCTCAGCCAATCTAAGACGCAGTGCGGCTTCCCCATCTTTTGTCACCAATGTGATATGTATCTCTTCGACAGCGCGTTTTATCGGGTACAGTCGGTCCCCAGGAAGAGCAGCAGCCGTGGTCTGAGTCACCGTCGTCATAACCACGAGCAGCGCGAGAGCCGCCGCAACTGCCTGTCGCGCCAGTCGCCCAAACCGGATTCGTCTCCGTCGGGGAGTGGAAGACGTGCTGTACAGCGATATCGTGTCCATCTGAGCGTTCAGACGTGTTTCAATGCGGTCTAACGCTGTATCTGAAAATAGCACATCCGGTCCTTGTGCAAGACGCTGTGCTAAACGGGTTAATGGATCGGTATCCGTTTCACCCAGGGTTCGAGTGTGCGGGGGTACCGCTCGATCCAGTCGGGCATTGAGTTCGCGATCGTTGTCGAGGAATCCGTCGTTCATCAGGACTCGCCCCGCAGGTAATAACGGCCTTTTTCTGTACCCAGTATTTCCGCGAGCTTTTTTAAGGCGCGGTGCTGTTCTGATCCTACGGCATGTAGGCTCTTGTTAAGAATCTCCGCCACCTCGGCAAGGCTCTTGCGCTCGACAAAACGCAGCGTGAGAATCGACTGGTATTCGTCCGACAATTGGCTGATAGCACCGCGCAGGGTATCCAGTTCTTCGCGTTGTTGAACATCCAATTCCATCGGTATCAGGTAGTCCATGATTTCGTCGGGCAGTGCCTGTTCTGGACAGCGTGCTTGTTTGCGATAATAATCACCGATCCGGGCCGCCGCAATCCGGTATAACCAGGCCTCAAATGGCGCACCGGTGATGCGATACTGCGGCAGTCCTTCGATCATTCGCAAAAACACTTCGGCTGTGATGTCTTCAATCGCGGCATCATCCGGTACACGATAGGTCACATAACGCGCGATAGCCTGGGCATAACGGCGGTAAAGCTGCCCAACGGCTTCGCGATCACCTTGTTGGCTGCGCTGAATTAAGACCTGGTCTGGTATATCGGTCATGAGTTACATGTGGAAAACCTGGTTCAAGGCCATTGTGTCCAAATATATCCCATCCTCGCTAACAATTCAGCGCAGGCTGTCTCCCCATCATAACATGAAGACCTAATCAGATGCAGCCCCCCGCAGTGAATAGTGCGGGGGGCCAATCAGATGATCAGGTCAGAATACTCACCTGCCCTTGCCCTGACCGGGCGGAGGATCGGCCTGCCCAGGAGGCGTTTCACCCCCCTGACCGGGCGGAGGATCGGCCTGTCCGGGAGACGTTTCACCCCCCTGACCGGGCGCTTCGGGGTTAGGACCGGCAGGTTCGGGATTGCCTTGGCCTGGCGGCGCACTCATCTCTGCCCCCTCATCGGCCTCTCGTGTCCGCTCGCGATTCCGCACCGCGATCACTGCGCTCAGGGACAGGTCCTCAGGGTCCAGCCCTGCAGACTGAATGATCTCGCCCCAACCCAAACCTTCGAGCCGTAATGCGAGAATATCCTCAACGGTTAAGGTTCCTTCGCTGGCGCGCTCCAACAGCAGCGCGCGGCTGATTTCGCCGAAACCGAAACCTTCGCAATACCAAATCATTATCTCGTCGTAGGTATAGTCGAACTCCGCGTCTAACGCTTCTGCGACCGGGTGTCCTGCCAGTGGGCACGTACCATCGCTTTGCTCTTCGCACACATCCCCTACGCCATCACCGTCCGCATCGATCTGATCGGAATTTGGTGCAAATGGACAGTTATCCTCTACATCCAAAACGCCATCGGCATCGTAATCCTCGCTACATGCATCTCCCACACCGTTGTTGTCTGCATCGGCTTGATCCGGGTTGGCAACAAACGGGCAGTTGTCTTCGGCATCGAGTACGCCGTCATTGTCACGATCCTCAATGATTTCCAATAGAGTAGCATGTAGGGTTTCGTCGTCGGGAAGCAGGTAACCGCCGATCAACACCCAATCGCCTACATCCAACTTCGACGGCTCGAACGCTCCTGCCGGGACTACTGGATAACCAGCTATCACGATCAGGTTCGCTTCGATAACCTCAACCTCGCCGACAATTTCAATGTATACTTCAAAGGGATCCCCTTCTCCAGATCCCTCTTGGGCATAGATCGGCGACACAGGCAGCATCACGACTGCGACCAGGGCGAAAAGTAGTAACTTCACGAAAAACGAGCTTTGGGTTCTCATAGCGTGCAACTCCTCTCTATAGTGACGGTAGTTATCCATATACCGCTCCGCATCGTCGGATTTAACGCAGGAAGATTTCCATTGTTTTTAATCACCCAACCCCAAAACATATCCAGGGCGAAGAAACCAGATACAGGCAGCAAATTTCGTTTTGAAGTTCCGGTGGGCAACCAGAGTAAAATTGTAGGATCGGAACTCGTTGGATGAGGCTATGTAAAAGTCACTGCTTTTGAGGTGCTTGATAGTTTGCCCAATCTGCACGGCTAATAACACATAGTTTGCCTACAACGTCTTCACAAGTTCTACATATTCCCCTGGCAGGATCAAGGCAGTCAAGCAAAAACTGTCCAGAGGAAAAAATGACGAACTTGATCCTGACATCAAAGAAAAAATCCCTCACACCAGCGGCTCTGTACCGCCGCCGTATCTCGTGGACGCAGCGGGCACGGCGCCTTGTGCAGCTGGCGTTTGCGACTTTTATTCTATACACCAGTGTGGTGCATCATCTGGCGACTGAAGATGGCACCACCGCGTCCATCGACGCCCTGTGCCCCTTTGGGGGACTGGAAACTTTCTGGCGTTATCTTTCCAGTGGTGGGCAGTACGTGCCCAAAACACACGCCTCGAACCTGATCCTCTTCACCGGGCTACTGGTCGGAACTCTGATCGCTGGGAGCGCCTTCTGCGGATGGATCTGCCCGTTTGGTGCAGTCCAGGACCTGCTCACCGGGATTCGCAAGCGCCTGCACCTGCCCGAAATCCAGATCCCGCAACGATTGGATCGCATCTTGCGCTACGGACGTTATGTGATGCTGGGCATTATTCTCTACCAGACGATTGTCAGTGTTAAATTATGGTTCGCTACGATTGATCCTTACCGGACTTTGTTTGGACTAGATTGGCTGTTTGACTTTCAGCCCGCCGTAGCCTGGGCTGCATATCTGTCCATCATTATTACCCTGGTATCGTCACTGTTTGTCGAGCGGGCATGGTGCCGCTACGCCTGTCCGTTAGGTGGTGCACTCAGCCTGGTCGGAAAATTCAGTCTGCTGCGCATCCGTCGCACGGAGGAGAGCTGCAAGGGCTGTGCCATCTGCTCCCGCCCCTGCCCGGTCAAACTGCCGGTGGATACGGCCAAAACGATCAGCAGTGACTGCATCGGCTGCCTGGAATGTGTCGATACCTGCCCGCGCCCCGGTGCGCTTGAAGTGAAACTCGCCCCGGTCTGGTTGGACCGTATTCGTAAGGAGAATTCCGATGTCCGTTAACCGCCTCTTGATGCCTATTATCGTGATCACTGTTCTGCTTGGCACGGTCTTAGGGTCGCAAATTATCGGAATATGGTCGATCAGTGGGCGTACTTCGGTAGATATGGGTGAACTGTCACCGGAAGACATCAAAGGCTGGATGACCTTGCAGCAGGTTGCCGATGGGCTGGACCTCTCCATTGAAGAAGTCTACCAGGTCGGAGGCATCCCGGCGGACGTCTCACCCGACTCGGCCCTCAAAGATATGGAAGATGTTATCGAAGTGTCGGCGCTGCGCGAAGCCCTGGCGGATTATCTCTCCGGCAGCGAAACTATCGAGCCAACCGCCGAGCCAGCCGCAGACATAGTACCAACAATTGAAGTTGAATCCACGCCCACATCTGCGGTAACGCCCGCAGCGACAGTGGAAGCCCAGCATACCGGCGATGGCACCGGACCGACCCCGCTGCCAGAGGGACAACTTCTGCCCGCCGACCAGATCAAGGGGCGGATGACCCTGCGCGAAGTCAGTGACCAGTGCGCGGTAGACCTGGACACCTTGCTGGCGGCGCTGAATCTCCCGCCGGATACCGGCCCAGATACCCAACTTAAAACACTGATAGAGGAAGGGGTCTTGGACGAGGTTACACAGGTGCAAGAGGCTGTCGCCGCCTTACAGGAATAGGCAACTAAAGCTGCTTAGGTACTCAAGACTGAGGGACGCTCATTAAGAAACATCAAAACGATTCGTAACTTCGCTCGTTCGGATAAGTGTAGTTAATTGGCCCTGGAGGAATTACCCTTTAGGGTCGATTACTATTGCTGACTCATGCACCTGACATCACACCTCGTATTCTAAGCGTTTTTTGTCGAAGTTCATGGTTTTTTCAGGTGTTTTCGAATTTCTCCCACTTTAACAAAGAGTTACTCGTTTTATCTGTCTCCCCCAATTACTGCTTGGGAATGAATTCTTCTCTCAGATTCATTTCTGACCCTCTTGTTCTGCTTTCTAACCCATCCTGCACGCTAATTTTTTTAGCGACCGGTCGTTAGTGAAAAACCGATTATTTGAGTCGCATCCCTTAATAGTCTTTTACAAATTTTATATCACATTAATATATCCACTTAGCATATAATGAAACATGTGGGTCCACACTTCCCCTCTTCCGCCTCATCACACTCTTCATTGCAGCCATTATTCTCTTTGAGGAGCGCTTCATGCGGCAAAAACAATCTACTCGTTCGCTCATTACGCTTATCGCAATAATAACCGCGCTGTCTGTCGCTGTTTTACCGCAGCCAGATCAAGTGTCTGAAGCCCAAGGTGGGAGCACACTCGCCTATGGAAGCATCGCATTTGGCTCGATTACGCCGCAAGCCCCGGTGCAGCTCTACAACTTCAACGGGATGCAAGGCGATTTGATCGAGGTGCATATGCGAACGCTGTCCAATGGTCTACTGCCGTTCGTCGATCTCCTGGATCTCAACCGTCAGACCGTCGCCAGCGCCCGGCAAGACTCGTTTGCCGCCAACACACACGGCGTACAACTTACCCTGTTGCTGCCACAGACAGGGGTATATTCGTTGATGATTGGTGGTACAGCCAATACCACAGGTGATTATGCGCTGGAACTGGATGGGCGCAGTTCCGGCGCTCGTTTGTCACTGACTTTCGGGCAGCCATTGACGATCAACATCGCCCAAAACGCCTCACCGCAGTACTTTGCTTTCACCACCGAATCTTGCCCAACCACCCTTGCGGTGCTCAATCCATCGCAGGGCACGCCCTATACCTTCCCGTTCATGGTCAAAGTGCGCGATGAACGCGGGGACCTTGTCGCGGTGCTGCGCGGTGGGGATGCGCTCGAAGATCGTGTCACTGTTGCCCAGCAAAGCGGCAGCTATGAAGTCGAAGTTTGGGACGATGATCCCGCGCTGTCAGGCACACTCACGCTGCTGGTAACATGCGCCAGCGAACCCCAGCAGTGCCTGAGCAATGATTTTGTGGCTCCGGGTGACGCTCTCGCAGATGATGCAAACTGTCCCGACTGCCCGCCCTGTCCCGGCGATACTTCGGATAACCCACTGTGTGCCGGATTTGGCATCTCAGTAGACAGGGAAGAGTCCGGCACCGTATTCCTGTCCTGGCCTCAGGTCGAGGGTGCCAACGCCGCCATCGTTTCAGCGGTGAGCGATACAGGCACACTGATCTATGCACGGATGGTGATTGACATACTCACCGATGTCATTGACTTTCCTTTCTGGGGAGCCATTACAGGCACTTTTACCATACACGTCACGGTTGGGTCTGAAGAACTTGGCTACAACCTGTGCGCGGATTCTGTGGTGGTCAATCTTGAGGAAAAACCCACAGAGGGTGAAGAACCAGCCGAAGAATGCACCGTTGATATGATTGCGCCGCGTGGCACGATGGCGAATGGACTGCAAACCTTCACCTGGAATGATGTTCCCAGTGCATCATCATATACCCTGCGGATTTATGGTCAGTTCGATGCCGTGGTGGCCAACGGTACAACAGCCGCCCCCAGTACGTCGATGACGATCGATGTCAGCGAAGCCGCCATCGGGTTAGGCTACGGGGGAAGCAACGAGTTCTACGCCCAGATTGATGTTTTTCGGGGCGGCGAACGCTGGTGCGCCAACGGTGTTCGCGTCGTCCGTGTCCCGTAATGTCGGACAATGAGGAGGGTAAACCATGAAAACTAAACAACTGGCGTGGCTCAGAGTCACGTTGTTCATCCTGATGGCAGCAGCGGCGGTCTTCGGAGCGGCACAATCTCCAACGCACGTTACCGAGGCGCAGGGCGGTACTCCGATCAGTTATGGAACCAGCGTCTTTAACGTCATCAGCGAGAATGCCTCTTCCATAACCTATACCTTCAACGGCACGCTGGGGGATCTGGTACAGATCGAGGTGCAGAGCGTTTCGGGCACCTTGAATCCCAGCGCTGACCTGATCGGCCCGGACCAGCTCTCGCTGGCCAATGGTCAGTACAACCGGCTGACCATGCGCGAGCAAGCTGCCCATATCGCGGCGTTTCTGCCGCAGAGCGGAATATATACAGTCGTCGTCAGAGGGTTGAGCAGCAGCGTAGGTGATTTTGCGCTCAGCCTGCACGGGCGCGGTGCGATACCTGCTACTACCCTCCAATACGGTGTAGCAATTGACGTAAGCATCGTCGAAAACACCCCGCCACAGTATTTTGTTTTTGATACCGCAGACTGCCCGACCACGCTGATCATCACCAACCTGTTTGGCGGCGATCCGTTCACGTTCCGCTTTGTAGCCAGGGTACGGGATGAGCGCGGGCGCGAAGTGGCGCTGCTGCGCGGTGGTGATGTCCAGGAAGACCGTATCACCGTCCCGGCCAACAGCGGGCGTTATGAAGTCGAAATATTTGCCGATGATCCCGCCTTGATGGGATTGATCTCGCTAATGATCACCTGCGCTGCTGATGCGCCTGGTTGTGGCGGCACAGCCAGCACAACCGGTTTGAACTGCCCTTGTCCTACCTGTCCTGGTAGTCCGTTCCCCGGCGGCAGCAACACCCAAACCTGTCCCGACACGCGTCCGCTGGCGACCGTCGTTGATCCCGAAAATCGCGGCACAGCCTTGACCTGGTATCCGGTTCCTGGCGCAGATCATTACCTGATCTATCTCTATGGGCTGCGTGAGGACGATGAAATTTACCTCGGCCTGGTGGTTGTTCCCGGTGACGCGACAGAATTTGTGTTCGGTCATCTCTACCCCGACTTCTATGGGTTCCGTTTTGAAATTGAAGCCATCCAGGGGGAAGTCCCTATCTGTGCAGCCGAGACAACCGTCACATTTACCGACACACAATTCGTGTGTCCCGATCTGAATCTGCGCGGCGAGATCACCAGCGAAGCCGAACGCTCTGTACACTGGACCTGGAACACCTTCCCGGATGCCGATGCCTATTCTGCGCTGGTGAGCGCCCTCATGCCGGATGGTACGGGGTGGTTGGTCCAAACGGCAACGCTGGAGTCCGAAAGCACCAGTTTTGACACATGGCACCCTGTTGGCGAACCACCGACCGATACTTTCGTTATGGCGTTACGAGTGATCATGGGTGATACAACAGTATGCCCTGCTTCTGCAAGGGTAACGTTCCAGCCCCAAGGGCCAGGAGAAGAATGTGCCAACTTCCAGGTTTATGTGGCGGTAAGCCCCGAAGAGTTTGTGGAGATTCAGTGGCCGACGTACCCATCCGCTGCTGGTTACGTCCTCAACGTCACTAACGAAGCGGGCGTTGTGGTGCCGGGCTTCCCGATTGCCATCCCTCCTGAACAGAACTGGTACTCCTTTGGTGGACTCGCACCCGGCAACTATATCGTGACGATTGGTGTCCAAACTCCCGATGGACGCTCCATTTGTGAGCGCCAACAAACGTTCCAGGTAGGCGGTGGCTCAGACGACACTCCCTGCCAGGTCATCGCCGAAACCGCCAACGTGCAGGTACATGTCGGCCCAGGGCGTCATCGCGGCATCTTCGCGTACATGGAATCGGGGATTCCGTACACCGTCACCGGGCAAGCGCTCGACCCTGACGGTAATGTGTGGTGGCAGCTCGACAAAACACAGTTCGCCGGTCACGAAGGGGTCATCAGTCTGTGGGTGGCAGCCAGTGACGTCGTGGAAGAAGGCAACTGCACCAATATACCGGAGGCCGAGATCCCGCCCATTGTTCCTGATGAGCCAGAGCAGCCAGGCGGATGGGGCGCGTGCGGATCGTGTGATACCTGCGGGCATCCTGGCGAGTGTGTCACTTCCCCAGAGGGGCAGTGTTTGTGGGACCCAGCAACCTGTGCCGGTCAACCACCTCCTGGCGACGACGACCCACCTCCTGGCGACGATGACCCACCGCCGCCTGATCCACAGTGTGTCTTAGTAACCGCCTCAGTCAATCCAGGGGGGACTGGATCGGCTGGACCAGTCACTGCTGGGAACTGTGTCTCAGAGATTGCAGGCATCTATCTACCGGGCACTACGGTGACAGTCCAGGCGTGGCCGAACAGCGGCTGCTGGGTTGATCACTGGTCGGGATGTACCAGCGGCGGAGCGACTAATTCCGTGACTTTCACCGTCAATGCTACCTGTCACGCTACCGCCCATATTCAATGTATGCAGTAGTCAACCGATAACCATGGCGGCGGAAGTTCACAAACTTCCGCCGCGCCACAAAACTCTGATAAAAGGCCGACTTCAATCAGGAGGTAAACGTGAAGAATCACAAGCAGTTAGTGGTAAGCACGGCGGCCTTAGCGCTGATCGGGCTGTTGTTCGCTCTGCCGGGTGTCGCACTCGCAGTGAGCACTAGTTTTGAGGACGTGCCTGTTGGCACAGCCGCCAGCGATATTTCCTTGTCAGGAGTGGAGTTTATCGAAAGCCTGGCCCCTGGCAGTTGGGTGGTTGAGGATAGCCCAGGAACCTATACCCTGCTCAGTGGGCATATTCTCTCAAACTATCATGGGGGTTGTGGTTCAACGCTTTCTATGCGCTTTGATGAACTGCAATCGGAGATCAATTTCATGTATGTCTCCGACCGGAGCCGCACACCCGGAACTCCCGATGTAGTCTTGTATCTGTTTACCGGCGGCAATCCGACTCCTGGCATAGGAACCCGCGTATATACCGGCGATTTTTACGGTACTGATCTGGGGAGTGGACTGTGGGAAGGCGCTGTAAGGCTGAGGATCGAGTATGATTTTGTTGTACTCTTTTCGCCCAGTGGCTGCCTGGCTATCGACGATCTGAAAACCTCCGGTATCTGGCCCCTGGATCCCCATGCACCTGGCCCCGATATGATCCCGATTCCCGACACCGCCAGGGGAGGATGTATCACTGAGGATACGCCCGTCTATTGGGCGCCTCGTCTGGACGCCCCCACGAATATCGTCCTCACTGCCGGAAAAACTGTATGGGCGCTTGGCCCCGACGCCAGCGGTGAATTTTTCAAGATCGCGTTTGCGGGTCACTACCTGTGGGTGCCGAGCATCGCCATCGGTCCTAACCTGGACAGCCTATGGCAGGGTGCGCCCCTTCCGATGGAGCCGGTAGACTGACACGGCGTTGTTTTTGGCTAACCGATTATGATTTGTGGCCGCTCATACCTGAAAGATTGTGTCTTGAGGAGGACATAGCATGAAACACTTGCGTATCGTGGTCGTTATACTGATCGTCATTGTGGCACTTTGCGGAATGCCTGGTGAACCTCGCCAGACCGCCCAAGCACAGGTGGAGCTTAGCCAGGTGTGTAAGTTATTTAATTACCTCAGTGACACCTTCATCGTCTACGATATCCGGGGAGTCGGCATTACCGGCCTTCCAAATCCCGGAGAAACATTCACCATCAGCGTGATACCATTGACCGATCACCCCACTACCGTCTCTCTGGTAAGTAACATAAGCGACTCTCCCGTCGTGGCTGGCCCAGCGTTGGCACCTGTTACACTTTCGTACACGGTACCCGAATCCGGTGTCCCGGCGGGGTCGGGAGGGATGGGATACTACATCGTTTCTGGCAGCCAAAGCCAGATTACTATTCGGACAAGTTGCACTGTCATTGTACCAGGCTGCGATGTGACTATGCCGCTTCCTTCGACAGCGGTCGTCGGCGCGTTTGTAGCCGATGCACCGATCTATTGGGCCCCCGGAAAGCTGACGAGTCCGCTGATCACGATGGCCTCTGGGAAGACGGCATATGTGATTGGTTTAGACGCCAGCGGCGAATACTACAAGATCATGTGGGTGTGTCAATTCCTGTGGGTCCGCGCCAATACGATGGGGCCTAACTATGATGCGGTATGGCAGGGTAAGGCACTCCCGGTGGAGTCGGTGAACTGAAAGGTGCGTTCTATTCACACCCCGGAGCAAACATCCCGGGGTGTGAATAGACACGATCTCATCGTTTGTAGTTGTGTTGGCTACAACATCCATCCGTTCGAATTTGAGGAAAGAATCTTGAGTGGACGAAGTAGGTGACCTACAAAATAGTCACAGATGGAGTTTTTGGGGGAATACCGATCCGCCAAGGGAAAACATCGCTATTCTGCTGGTAACAGTCCTGCGCCTAACAGCCGGTTTTTAGTGCTTATGCTTTTCTGGCAAAAACTGGGAGGTCAATATGCGATTTGTCGTTTTCCTGCTCGTGCTAACCATTACGATCCTGCCCATATTCACCGTTGCTGCGCAGTCTCCGCTTCGCGGGCCGGTGATCACCCCAGACAACGCGGCGCAGCTTGAACTCATCGCCACGCTGGGACGGGGTGAGGTGAGTGAGTTGTTATGGACACCTGATGACAAACAATTGATCGTGGTCAGCACCAACGCGCTGTCGATTTATACGATGGGCGATTGGGATCATCCACAAGTTATTGTGATCGAATCTCCGCCGCTGATTGATGCCGCCCTCGCGCCGGATGGGGCCAGTATCGCGTTACTCCTATCCGGCCAGATTCAGATATTCGATACCACCGATTGGAAAGAAACGCTGCGTATCGAGACGCCAACCAATGCTTATGGCGAAATACAGCCAACCTTGACCTATACCGGTGATTATGTGATTCACTGGGCCGCCGAAAAACAAGTGCTGCTGGTGCATGACAGTCACACCGGCGAGGAAGTCAACACCATCGCGACGCTGGGGATGACTTCTGTGCTGGTGAGCGGCAGTGAACCCTTATTCGTGGCCGCTACCTACCTCGATAATCTGCAATATAGTTCTCTACCCCCAGATTTTATGCTTCCCGCAAATAATGAGTATGGGGCCTTGTTGCTCGATCACAAGAAGTTGGCCGTTGAGCCAATCAAGCACATTCGCGGGGTTGACTATCTTTCCGATCAACAGGTCATGGCGGTAGTAGGGACAACAGATGAAGAATTTTATTATCTCCCCGAAACGGCGGGTTGTACTTCTCGCAAATGGCAGGAGATGGGAACACCAGCGGAAAAGGGCCATTTGATCCTGGTTGATACAGCCAGCGAGTCCCAGATCATTAACGTGGCAATGGACGCCCTCGACAGGGTAGCTCTATCGCCAGCGGGGGCAGAGGTCGCGGTGGGTCAGTGTGTGGAGTGGGACGCGCAGTGTCTGTATTTCCAAATGAGCCTGCTGGACTATGAGGGTAAAGAAAAAGCTAAACTGCCCGGATTGCTACCCGGCGCTGTGAACACCCTGCGCTACAGTCCTACCGGACAATTTTTAGCAGCCAGCAACGGTATTGCCGTGCGGGTGTGGGATACGAAAAACCGCGAAGAAGTCGCGCTGCTGCACGGTTTTTCAACCGGATCGCCTGCAATGGTTCTCAACGATACCTATCTGGCGGTGGGATCATTTGCGAATTACCCCTTCCTGGGAGTGACCATCTGGGATCTGCGCACGCTTGAATCAATGGCCTACCTTCCCTGCATCGGGGCCATCGCGCTGCATGATACGCAGTTAGTATGCGGCGATGAACTGTGGCAAATCGACACCACTCCGCCGCGTTTGTTGCTGCACATCCCCGGCGCAAAATCTACCGGTAACGCGGCGTTCAGTTCAGACGGATCGCTGATCGCATTGGCTGATCGTTCGCAGCAAACGCTGGTATTGTGGGATGTGAACGATCAGGCCGTTGTGGCCTCAGTGAGCGGTTTGCAAACCGGGTATCTTGAATTTTCG
>JACRBK010000062.1 GCA_016234525.1 Chloroflexota bacterium | reverse complement strand
TCGTCGTAAGATCGCGGCGGCGCAGCTTGAGCGCCACGGGGAACAGCTTCGGCGGCGACATAACCCCGACTGGGTGAGACTTCTAGTTCACGGAAAATCCGGTCATGTTCATCGAGTTGGCGCTGCAAACTGGAAATATCATCCAACAACCGCCGGTGTTCTACCGAATCAACAATCGCGTCTTGAAGCTGGCGCATCCGGTCATCGATAATTCGCGGTAGTTTGTCGATCTCCAGCATTGCTTCCCAGGCGCGGCTGCCGGGCGGGGGCGTGCCGCGTAAACCGATCATGGCACGCGCACGGTCAATGAGTTGGCGAACTTGCCCGGTAAACCCGGCATAACGGCGCATCATGCGTGCAGTACGTGCATGGAGTTCAATATCGCGTACTGTGGCCTCTGGCCCGACGCTCATCCGAATATTAACCACCAATCCGGTGTTGGGATCAATATCGTAGTGTACACGAACCGTGTTGCCGGGCAGTTCAGGATCGACCGCTACTGGGACATTTCGCCGCAGATCGGGAGGCAATATCTGATCAGCCAGGCGGGGCCGCCCTTCGAGGTCGCGTATCACCGAGCGGCCTAACGATTCAGCCTGTGCCTGCAACGCTCTTGGATCAGCGCCTTCCAAGACGATCAAACGAGGGCGACCATCAATCTCGATGAGCACGGCAGGGCCGGGCTGGCTGCCTGCCAGACGAGCAAAGTTGGCCTCGTCCACCACTTCTGAAGGAATATCGGACAGCGGGCCGGTGCGCATCTGGGGCGGCAGTCCGAGTTGCAATGCGTCTTGTATATCCTGCTGCATCTGGTGGGCGGCAGCCGCTTCGTCCATACGGCTAAGTGGGTTAGCGTCAAAATCACGCATGAAATCATCCACCGTAGCGTTTGGATTCTCTGCCTGAAAAGCACGCCAACGCGCTTCCATATCTGCCGGGTCGCCGCGCCGCAGCAGATCATCCAGCCGTCCTGCTGAGGGCCCGCCGATATCCGGACGACCAAATCCGCCCAGGCTGCCCATTCCCATACTCATAAACGTACCCATGCCCGTTTGGGTGAGGATACCCAACCCGATGTTCGCCAGCGGATTGCCGTGTTCCCAGTGTTGATCGTTTATCAGATTGCTGGCAACTGCGGTAGGAAACGAGGAGACAAACCCCTCCGCGCCTTCTGCTATGCCGTGTGCAAACATACGGGTCATGCGGCTCTGGCTGCGCGCCATTTCGATCAATCGCTCTGGGTTGACCGTGCGCTGCGCGAAACGCGCAAAACGTCCGGCCCCCTTTAGCGCTTGTTCTCCGGCTTCTAACAGCACTTTCGACGTGCCGAAGGTCAGCCCGGATACCGCAGCATCCACGATGCCAATGGTAGCATCGGTTAGGATGTCTTCGACGCCATAGGCATCGCCCTTCATCGCATATCGAATCGCCATGCCTGCACCAGCCGCTACCACAGCCGTTAACGCCGCTCCCCCCGCCGTGCCGAGATAAGCCGCCATAATCGCCACTGTGCCCGTGCCGCCGCTAAAGATACCGGCAACCACCGCAGCGGTGATAACGACGGCCAATTCTGCCGCTGTTGCCAGTGAGTCAGTCACCGAGTCAACCTGGGTGCGATAACCTTCAATGGCGACGTTCACATTACCCGATCGGCGGCGGAATTCTTGGAGCGCGCGGGTACGTTCTGGGCTACCAGCCGGCGCATTCTGAATTGTGTCATACTGTTCGTTGAGTTCATCACGGCGTAATTCCAGCACACGCCGCTGCTCACCAGAGAGAAAACCGGACGAATTTCTCAGTTCCCAACTGGTGCGTTCCCTCATTTGGACTAGTTCCTGCTCGGCGTTTTCCGGTTCACCTTGCAGCAGCATATTTGTGTCGAACTGATCCCGCCCGCTCAGTTCAGAATTCAGACGCTCATCCAGGCTTTCACCAGGATGAGCACGCGCCCACTCGCGGCGAATCTCTTCGATTTCAGCCGGTGAACGTCCTTGAAGCGCCTGGCGGATTGCCTCTTCGTTTGTGCCTACGCCCATGACGGCATAATGAAGCTGGCGCGCAGGCGAAAGATAACCGCCGCCTGCCAATAGTTCGCGCGCGCGCTCTTGATCGTAGCCGGACATATTAAACTCAATGACGGTGCGCAGCCCGCCGGTTCCCCACCGGCTGTACTCGCTGTCATACTGGTCTTCCAGCTGGCTCATGTATCCCTGAGAACGATCGCGCGCCAGTCTTTCCCACTGGCGTTCAAGCGCCCGTTCGGATTCGCGCAAGCGATAGGGATCCCAACCTTCGCGGCGCGCGCGTTCGCGCAGTTCGCGTAGCTGACCGCCGTTATCGCGCCGTACCTCTTCTAAGGCCCGGTTATATTGGTTTTCCAATACCCCATTAACGACATCATCATCTGTGTAAAAGATGCTCTGTTCTTCGATAGCGATCCGTGCCGCATCGGCGGCGATCAGATCGTTGTCCGCCAGAGCATTGGCAAGGTTCAGTTCCGGACCGGATAGCTCTGAGTGGAACGCCTGGCGCAGCGCACTTTCATCTCCCGCAGTCCAATCACCGCCATACTGCACTTGATAAGACTGTTCCACATTCTGGTTGCGGCGCAGAACTTCCGCCTCAATTTGAGCTGTCGTCCAGGGAGGCTGCTGCTGCGCGCCAAACGAGATCACATCCTGGCGCACATTCTGGTAAACCTGCTCGATAGCCGCCTCATCCGTACCCAACCCCGTCCATCCGCCGCGCATCGCCTGGTCAATGGCGATAGCATCCGCACGAGCGACGTCACCTTCCATCAAGGCGTCCGCCCGATCAAGCTCATGCCCTCCCATCTCTGAATCCAATTCAGCGGTCAGATCAACGTTGTACTGGCGGCGGTATTCATCAATGATGCGCTGCCGTTCCTCGGCGGATTTATTGCGCAGGGTCGAGAAAATCAAGTCTTCGTCCGTACCCAGGCCAGCCATCGCATCCCGCAGGGTAGCCACATCAGCCAGAATGGGATCGCCAGAAAGCTGCGCCCGGGCACGGCCCAGTTCGGAGCCGCTTAACTCGCTTTCCAGATCATCATCGAGATCCCGGCTATGCGTGGCGTTGTAACACTTGCGTACTGCCGCCGCCTGGATGCGCGTCAGACTGTTCAACGCGCCGAAGATCGCGGCTTCATCTGTACCCCAGCCGGTGACACCGCCAAACATCGCATCATAAAGGGTGTTGCGAATGCGGTCTGCGCTAAAACTACTGTTTTGCGCTTGCCCAATGGCATCTAACTTGTGCCATTCACTGGACGGGCTGTTAGCGATTTCGTCTTCCCAACTGCGCACGGTGTCGGCGCGGCGCTGGTTGGCTAACCGAACCTTGATTCCAGCCGCCACCGCCATAATAGGATCGCGCGCTTCCGGGCCAGTGCTGTAATAGGCACGCACGACGGCCTGCTGTTCCAGGCTCAACTGCTGGAAGGCTGCATTACTCTCCAGATCGACCGTTTCGCCCTGGCTGGTAGTAAACTGGTGCAAAGCGCCAAAATCCACCAAAATGGCGGTGCGGGTTTCGCCCGCGCGGGCGACTTCCCAGGCTTCTGCTTCAGCATTAGCGGTTTCGGACCAGTCGCTAAACATGCGCCAGATACGATCCCACCAGCTTTCATGTTCTTGCAGCAGGCTGTCCGCCCAGTCTTCGATCATCTCTCTGGCCGTGAATGCAGCGGTGCCTAAACCGCCCTTGAAGCCATCTGTTTGTCGCTGTGCCGCTTGTTTGAGTTCGACTACTCTGGCATCGAGTCCTCGTTCTCGCGCGTTGATCCAGTTGCGAATCTCCGCCTGTGCCAGCAGGTCTTGCCAGTTCGGCTCGCGTTCAGCATCTCGTGCTTCTTGTTCGATGACGCGCTGGTCCTGCTGTGCTGCGGCGCGATAGGCGAGCACCTGAGTTTGTTTAGCCGCCTCAAGTTGTTGTTCGCGCTGCTGCTGCGCCTGATCATAGGCGACACGCTGCCGTCCCACGGCGCGATTGATTTCACTCTTCAACCGATCCCGCTTGCGCCGGATCACCGTTGGATCGTTTTCACCGCTGACGGCTTCAAGCTGCCGTTCTGTATGTTGATCCACTGCCGTGTGTGCGCCAGCGACGGCATCTAATTCAGTTTGCCCGGCCTCTTGAACTTCTGTTTCGGCTTCTGTCCCAGCCGTTTCTATTTCGCTGTGTGCTTCGCCGCTCTGCTGGACGAGTTCCTGCTGGCGCTGTTGAATCGCGGCATCAAGCGCTTCTTGGGTGACTCCGGCGGTGACCGCGACCTCGCGCAGTTGAATAGTCACCAGGTTGGTTACGGTGGGGATATCGTCTGTGCCAATATCGGGAAACTGGTTTCGCAGTTCGCCTTCATAAGGCTTGCTGCGAATATCAGTGATAATCTCTTCAGCGGTTCTTTCGGGTTCAGCGAGCAGCCGCGCGACAACAGCGCCAATGGCAACCTGAGCACCGGGCGGAAGTTCGGGCGGCGCGGGCGGCGGCTGTGTCTCGATCAGATAGGGATCAGCCTGCGCTTCCTCCGTGACCTCCGGTTCTTCCTCCGCCGTCTCGCGTATCTCTTCGACGTGTTCCTGGTTCGGATCTGCTTCCGGCGCGGCGGCTTCGTCACGCACGGCTACCACGGTTTCAGAGGGCGGCGGTGGTGGCGGCTGTGGTCGCTGGCCTAGCACCGGCGTGGTGCCGCGCGGGCTGTTCTCTAAGACCGGCATATGTTGGGGCGACAACACCCCGTGGCTGTTTTCTTCGACAAGGCGAGGTGCCGCCGGGACCGGGTGTACTTCGGGCGGGGTGGTGGGAACATCGCGTGCTTCGGGCGGCGGAGACACCGCACCTCGCGCATCCCGCGCCAGTGCATTCGGATCGGCTTGATGCCGCCCGGCTAAACTTCCGCCTTGCCCACGCACTGCCGCGCCGCCCTGTCCGCCACTTTGCAGCTCCGGCCTGGGGATAGCGCTTGTATCGGCCATCGCTCGCTCGCGCCAGGCTTGCAGTTCGGCGCGGGTATCCTCTGAGACTGTCGGAACCTCCGGTTCCTCGTCGGGCGCTTCTATCACTATTGTTTCTGGCTGTTCAACCGCCTCGACTTCTTCTTCTGGCGTTTGTGGTGCAGCTTCTTCTGGGGCGGGCTCCGGTGTTTCTTCGGCGGCCTGAGGTTCAGCGGGCAGCATATCACCCTCGCCTGTGGGGGCGGCCTCACCTTCGGCGATGAAAGTTGATGGTTCGGTTCCGGTCGGTGGCGCTTCTTCCGATTCCCCGGCTTCAGTTTCGCCTTCGGATTCTTCTTCTTCAATTTCGGTCGATGGCGCTTCTTCTGACTCGGCGCTCTCTGATTCTGTTTCAGGAACTTCCTGATCCCGCTGCTGTATGGCCCATTCTTGCAGGGTTCGCCGTCGGAGCAGATCGCGAAGCCGCGCAGCAGGCGATGGCAGCGTCAGTCCCGGTTCGGTGATTTCCGTTTCTGGCGGCACACGCTCCGACTCGTAATCGGGCAGAGGTGGCAGAGGTTCACGGCTGGACATAGCGGCGCGCCAGCTCAAAATAATCGCCAAAAGCAGCCCGTTGCAACGGGCGATTGAGTTTGTTGAACTCGACGGCGACAGCCCGAACGAGGTGCGCCATGTTTATCGTTTCCTGCCGAGACGCAGCGGCAAAAGCGGCGGTCATCACGCAGTTTTTGATGTGGCCTCCGGTAAGTTCAAAGCTTTCGGCCAGAAAAACAAAATCAATGTCATCTGCCAGCGGTGCATCGGGCGGGAATAAATTACGCCAGATACGCTCACGATCCGCAGCGGTGGGCAGGGGAAAATCGATCACGAACTGCATACGGCGGGTGAAGGCTTCATCCAGATTTTGGCTGAAATTGGTTGCCAGCACGGAGACGCCTTCATATTCTTCCATTTTTTGCAGCAAGTAGCTGATTTCAATATTGGCATAACGATCATGGGCGTCTTTGACCTCTGAGCGTTTGCCAAAGAGCGCATCTGCCTCATCGAAGAATAAAATAACGTTGGCATTATGCGCCTCGGTAAAAATGTGATCGAGGTTTTTTTCTGTCTCGCCGATGTATTTGCTGACGACCCCGGCGAGATTAATCTTATACAGGTCCAGCCCCAATGTCCGCGCCAGGATACTCGCAGACATGGTTTTTCCTGTCCCTGATGGCCCCGAAAAAAGCGCGGCGAGCCCTCGGCCATAGGGCAGTTTGTTGGCAAATCCCCAGCTATCATAAACCTGCCCGGTATAACGGGCCTGTGACACAATGGCCCGCAGTTGGGCAAGCTGCGCTGGGGGAAGCACCAGATCGTCCCACTCATAGACTGGCCTGACATGCATGGCAAGCCGGCTCAGCGCTGGATTGGACTGACCGCGCGCACCCGCAAACAGGTTATCTCGTGTTGGGGATGCCGCTGGTCCCTGTTGTATCCACGCTTCTTGCTGCGCCATCTGCACTGCGTGATCAATTTGTCCCGGCGTGAGACGAAACTGGTTTGCCAGGTCAGTGATATCGATCATATCGCCACGCCCGTTGAGCGTTTGTTTCCACCAAAACAGGCGATGTTCATAATCGGGAATCGGAAACTGAATGGTGAAGGGCGGAGGAATCAGGAGCGCGTGCGGTAGTTCTTCACCTGAAACAATCACCCCTTCCCCCAGGCGCGCCCACCATGCCGCAGGCTGATCCAGCCGGTCAAAATCAGCCAGATAGATCAATGCCCCGCGCAGATCGGCCTCACGCCGCAGGGCAAACCAGACATCGCGCGTCAGGTGAGCTGCGTCCAGACTGAGCAGGGGGCGGTGTAACGCTGCGGCGAGATAGTATGCGCCCACCCGTTTCCCTGATCCTGATCGGCCCCAGAGAAAGATCGGCGGCACTGCTGTTTTACGCCAGCGCGATAACAGGCGCACAAGCTGGGGCTGAACCTCACCAGGAAACAAGTCGTTGGGGGCAGCGGTATTGGGTGGAATCAGCGTGACTGAATCGACCAGAGATGCCTCTATCGTTTCCTGGTCGAGCAGAAAAGCCACCATTCGATCATCGAGTTTGAGCGGGCGCTCTACCAGCGGAACCGGATAATTGTTGATATGGAGCGGTGCATGGATAATCCGGTGCCGCATCAGCGGATCGGTAGGGGCAAATGGTGCACGCGAAGCCGGAGCAGCAGGATCGAGATTGAACAGCCGCCAGATCAGCCCCGGTGTTAACCAGCGCCGCGCCGGATCATTGTGCAGGCAGGCGCACGCCTGAAGCAGTTCGCTGTCAATTTCAGTTGCCAATAACAATTGGATAATGTTCACCGCCAGCGGTGTTAAGGCCCAGCGTTGTTCGAGCTGGCGCAGCGGCAAATCGGGCGACACATTCAGACGCGCGGCGATGAGCTCAGCCAGATCAGCGGGATGATCATCACACTCTTGATTCAGTAGAGGCCGGTCTACCAGCAAAGACGGCGGCATGTCGTCCAGCAGGCGGCGCATGAGCATCGCCAGTAAACAGCGGGTATCCCAGAGATGTTCTTGGGGTGACTGGTACGGCAGAATCATGCGCGCTCCCACTCACGGCAGATGGATGGTCAGGGCGCGCCCATTGCGCCAGGGAATCACCCCTTGTTCGCCTGTCTTGCCCGCCATATGTAGAATGATCGCCAGCGGTGACCGGCTGAGATAAACATCCACTGTCTTGTCTGTAATGATCAGATAACCGGGCTGGTTGAAGAAGTTCTCAGCGAGATAAGCCGGGCTGCTGTTTGCGAAGCCGCGCAGTCCGGCGGCAAAATGATGCAGAACGGCTAATGTGGTCTGGTGTCGATCGTCTTTTACTTGCGTCTGCCGCGCTGATTCAGCCTGATCCGGTTCAATACCGGCAAGCCACATGATCCCCAAGTCACCCCAGGCCAGCGGGGGCAGGGGCGATCCAGCCGCATCGAGCATCAGTTGATAGATACCGGCTGCGCCAAGTTCCTCCCCCAAAGTAAGCGCACGGAGCGAGGGAATTAACAACGCCAGCCCGGCAAATGCGGACACGATTTGCTGCGGACGAATCGCCGGACCGCTGAGAGTTGTTTCTGGTTGAGTAGCTTTGACAATCTCGGACAGATAACGGCGGCCCTCGCTGGTCGGCAGAACCTGTTCTAGCCAATCTTCCAGCGGTGCGGCCAGTTTGCCCAATTCTGCCAGCAGGGGAGCGATAGCAGCAGGGGATCTAATCTCACCCTCAGCGAGGGCGTTCCACAGCCAACGAGCCGCGTGCTTTTCCGCAAACCACTGCAACAGCGCGGCATGGTGGCTAAGCGCGGCAGCAGCCGTTAATGACTGTGGTTGTCTTCGTGTGTGCAGCGCAACAAACAACCGCAGCCGGTTTCGCATAAAAGCCGTTTCGCCGCCGCGCTCCAACGGGATATGAGGCGGCAG
>JACRBK010000510.1 GCA_016234525.1 Chloroflexota bacterium | reverse complement strand
CGAACGATTGATGAAGAGGATGTTGTTGACGGCCAGTTCTCGTTTGACGCGCCGCCTGTTCCTAATCGTCTCCCTGATGGGTACAACAGCCGCCCAGACTATTCCACTTATCAAGTGGGCGAATCGAAATATGCTTCGGCTACTCCTGCGGTTCAGCCTGCACCCGCCCGCCCGCAAGTGATTACCCCAGTGAACCGATCGCCACAGATCGAGTCACAGTCCTCTGGGGAAACGGACGGCAATGGGCTGTCTTTGCAGGAACGCCACCAATTGTTAATTCATACCATTGGGCTTTATTCGGATGAGTGGAAACTGGCGGGAATCCGCGCGAACGCGCAGCGAAACCGCCTAGAAGCTTATTTAGTGCCGCTCAACCACCATATGGACCTTAAACAAGCGATCAGCAAAAATATCGCCCTGCTGATTATGATTGACTGCCAGGGCAACACCGATATTCGGGAACCCAAACCCAAAGGACCACTGCGCAGATTAGGCGGATGGTTTTTCGGTGGTGAATAATTTCGCGGGGGAAGGGGACAGATCCAAGCGGGTTTCTGTCCCCTGGAGCCATACCAACCTACAAGCCGTAAATCTCCGAATACTTAGCCTTCAGGTATCGCATAAACGGTTGAATTTGTAGTGATTCACCCGTGACGCGCTGCGTCAGTTCGGCGGGCCAATACTTGCGCCCGTGCTGGTGAATATTCTGGTTCAGCCAGCCCAACAGTGTCGAGAAGTTACCCTTTTCAATGTCCGCCGGAATCGACGGCACATCCTTCAGCGCCTTTTCCCAATATTGCAATGACAGGAAAGTTCCCAGCGAATAGGTCGGGAAGTAACCCACCAACCCGGATGACCAATGGACATCCTGCAAAATACCTTCGGCGTCATTCGGCGGGGTAATGCCGAGATAAGCCTGCATTTTGCTGTTCCAGGCGTCGGGCGCATCTTTGACCGCCAATTTACCTTCCAACAGGGCGTTTTCCATCTCAAAGCGCAGCATGACGTGCAGGTTATAGGTTACTTCGTCGGCCTCGACGCGGATCAACGAACGCGAGACGAAGTTGATCGCGCGGTAGAACGTCTCCATATCTATGCTGCCCAACTGCTTGGGATACATCTTTTGCAGCGACGGATAAAAGTGCTTCCAGAAACCCCGGCTGCGTCCGACTACGTTTTCCCACAGGCGCGACTGGCTTTCGTGAACGCCTAACGACGTTCCGCCCGCCAAAATCGTGCCCTCGAGCGCCTGGCTGCTGCCCTGCTCATACATGGCGTGTCCGGCTTCGTGGATCGATCCGAATAAGGCCGTCGGCATATAATTTTTCATGTAACGGGTCGTGATGCGCACATCGTTTGTCGAAAAATTGGTGGTAAACGGATGCACGGCGCGATCCTGCCGTCCCCGGTTGAGGTCATACCCCAGTTTTTTGATCACCATCATGCCGAACTTTTCTTGCTTCGCCAGTTCATAATCCAGATGAACCGGGCGCGTATCGACTTTGTCCAGCCGCTCAAAAACCGCCGCCACAAACGGGACCAGTTCGCCGCGCAGTTCGGTAAAGACCCGCTCAACATCGGCGGTTTTCATGTTCGGCTCATACTGATCGAGCAGCGCATCGTACATGCGGTCTTTGTAACCGAGCGCCTGGGCCTGTTGGCGCATCAGATCAAAGATACGTTCGAGCATGGGCGCGAAGTCGGCAAAACGTTTGTCCTGGCGCGCTTTTGCCCATACTTCGTGAGCCTGAGAGGTGACGCGGGCGATCTCTTCCACCAGCGCGGTAGGGATGCGCGTCGCCAGGTCATAATCGTGCTGCGCCACGCGCACCAGAGCAGCTTCGTCGCTGTCGTAGGGGCGATCTTTCACTTCGGCTGCGGCAGCTTGCAGCAGCTTGCCGGTTTTGTCGGCGGTGAATTTTTCATGTGCCAGACGGCTGAGGACAGCCAGTTGTTCAGCGCGCGCTGCACCGCCGCCATGCGGCATGTAGCACTGCTGATCCCAGCCCAAGAGGGCGGCTGCGTGCTGCAAATGAACCACATCCGCCAGATGTTTTTTCAACTGCTGTATTTTATCCATAGATTTCAAAGGCTCTCTTTCGTCATGTTATCTCGGCAAATAACGCCGTTCACTTAAACAAATCTAAATCTTTTGACACTATTAGACTACCCCAACAGATATACGCTGACAAACCGCAGATCAGATCACTGTGCGTTGTCCGAACGAATGATTATGATCAAAATAAGGAGCGTGCGCGATGAAATTCGGCCTGACTTTGCCCCCCTTCGGTGATTACGCCGACCCCGTTTATCTCGCCGGAGCGGCCCAGGCGGCAGAAACCGCCGGTTGGGAAGGTTTTTTCATCTGGGATCATGTCTTTTTTGATCCGAGTTTTCATCCTAATCTTGATCCCTGGATTGGGCTGGCAGCAGCGGCCTGCCAGACGACTCAGATTCGACTGGGGACTCTGATCACGCCGGTTGCGCGCCGCCGTCCCTGGATTCTGGCGCGCCAAACCGTCTCACTCGACCGCCTGTCGCGCGGGCGCTTAACGCTGGGCGTGGGGCTGGGTGATCCGGTGCAGTGGGATTATGGTTTTATGGGAGAAGAAACCGATAAAAAACACCGCGCCGGGAAACTGGACGAAGGGCTAAGTATTCTGACCGGGTTGTGGTCCGGCGAGATGTTCCAGTTCCAGGGGACACACTACCAGTTGCAGCCGGTCAAATTTCTTCCTACCCCGCTGCAATCTCCCCGCATCCCGATCTGGGTGGGCGGCAACTGGCCGAATCAGCCGCCGATGCGCCGGGCCGCGCGCTGGGATGGTTATTACCCGCTCAAATGGGAGGGCGGAATGCAGCTGGACGATTGGCGCGAGGCTGTCCGCATGATCCAACAGCAGCGCACCGCTGATACCCCATTCGACTTCGTACACGGCGGACGAGTCTCTGATCAGGCGTGGAGCCATGCTGAAAGTGAAGTGATGCCCTATGCCGCTGCCGGTGTCACCTGGTGGATCGAGGATGTGAGTCCCTGGCGATTTGGACACAGTTGGGAAATCCCCTGGGAACCGCAGTTCACCCGCCAGATGGATGATCTTATCCGGCGCGGCCCCCCTAAATTATAACTCCATACGGCGGCAGGGGAGTCTATCGTCAGCAAGCCGTGCCTTGCACAACTCCACTGCCGCGTGCTACACTACCCGCCACTCATGTAGACTGTAGGAAGAAACAACCTATGTATTATCGACACTTAATTTCAAAAATCATGCAGGCGGTCCTGGTGATCGTCCTGGCGTTAGGTGCGGCGCAGATCGCTCCATCCTATGCACAAGGTGGGGATGCGACGGTACGTCCCGATTCGCTGAACATGCGCTACGGCCCCGGCAGCGAATATGCCGCCGTCTTTAAGCTGACACGCGGCACCGTGCTGACTCTGCTCGCCCGCGATGACGTGCCGATGAACGGTTTGTGGGTCTATGCCCGCACACCTGACGGCATCGAGGGGTGGGTATCGTCGGATTATATTGACGTGCGCCCCGATCTGGACCTGGAAACGCTGCCCGTCCGCCCCGCGCCCGGTGATACCGGCACGCCAGTTGAAGATCAACCGCCCGCCGAAACTCCCGCCGAGTCTCCTGCGGATCCTGCACCGGCTTTCCCTGAAGGAACCGGCGTCCCGGCCACGACCGTGAACAATGTCAATCTGCGCTCCGGGCCAGGGACCACCTATGCGACTCTGACCACCCTGTCCGCCAATACTCCAGTGTTGGCGCAGGGCCGCGATCCCGTGATCGAGTGGATTTTTATCAAGTCCGGCGGCAACTCCGGTTGGGTGTATTACAGTTTCATTCAACTGACATCCGGCGCATTAAGCGCCCTGCCCATTGTGGATAAAACGGGCGCGGTCACTGCGGCGGCCCCGGCGGAAGTTCCCGCAGGCGACGCCGCGCCGGTTCCGGTCCCTGTGGCGGGCGGTCCTGGCCTGTCCGGTTTTGGATACGGCGGGCATGTGGACAGTTTCGCTTACCCGAATCTGATGGCGGGCGCGGGCATGACCTGGGCCAAACGGCAGATCCGGTTTACACGGGGATCATCGGGCAGTGTCGCCGCGGGAGCGATCAATCAGGCGCACGCCAGCGGCTTCAAAATTCTGTTGGGCATCGTCGGCAGCAACCCGAACGACGTGTTAGTTCCCGGCTATTTTGAAGAATATGCCCGTTTTGTGGGTGAGGTCGCCGCGCTGGGACCGGACGCTATCGAGGTCTGGAACGAACAGAACATCGACCGCGAATGGGCCAACGGCAATATCGATCCGGGCCGTTATACTCAACTGTTGGCGGTAGCGTACAACGCGATCAAAAGCGCGAACCCGAATGTCGCCGTGATCAGCGGCGCGCTGGCTCCTACCGGGGCGGAAGGCGCGTTCGGCACAGCCGCCGTCTGGAACGATGACCGTTATATCAGAGGCATGGCAGCGGCGGGCGCAGCGCAGTATATGGACTGCCTCGGCGCGCACTACAACGAAGGCATCGTCAGCCCCTATCAGAGCAGCGGTGATCCACGCGGGGACTATTACACCCGCTACCTGTCCGGCATGATCAACACTTATTGGAACGCTTTCGGCGGCACTCGCCCGATCTGTTTTACCGAATTGGGTTATGTATCGCCCGAAGGTCTAGGCCCCCTGTCCAGTTCGTTTGCCTGGGGGTCTGATACCAGCGTGGCGGAACAGGCATCCTGGGTCGCGGGCGCGGTCCAGTCGGCGCGAAACAGCGGGCGTGTCAAACTGGTGATCATCTGGAATGTGGACTTTACCTATTATGGAACCGACCCCATGGCCGGTTATGCGATTATCCGCCCTGGCGGCGGTTGTCCGGCTTGTGACGCGCTGGCCGGGCGCTAAAGTTTTACATCGCGTTTTGTAGGGGCAGGGCAAGCCCTGCCCTATATGCGTCAATTTAAGAGCGACCTCACCCCCTACCCCCTCTCCAACCGGGTTGGAGAGGGGACTGCCGCCGACTGAGTTTATGTAGGGGCGCGGCGCCGCTGCGCCCGGTTTTTCCCCTCTCCACCAGCGCAGCGCAGTGGGGAGGGGATCAAGGGGTGGGGCTAGATTTTGGTTTAAGTTGACACGTATTGGGCAGAGCAGACCTCGCCCCTACCTGAAACATTGCATTTTACGGCTCATTTCGATGGAGATGT
>JACRBK010000513.1 GCA_016234525.1 Chloroflexota bacterium | reverse complement strand
TTCTAGAATGATGATCTGATCGGCTTTCAAGACGCTGTTAATGCGCTGGGCGATGATAAATGTCGTGGCGGACCGGCAGATTTCGTCCAGGGCATCCTGGATTTTGATCTCGGTCTCCAGATCAACCGCGCTGGTGCTGTCATCCAGAATCAGAATGCTTGGTCTAACCAGCAGCGCGCGCGCAATGGCAATTCGCTGTTTCTGCCCACCCGATAGGTTGGCGCCGCGTGCCTCGACAATACTATCGTATCCCGCTGGCATCGCTGTGATAAAGTCATGAGCCTGGGCCGCGCGGGCTACCTCGATAATCTCATTTAACGCGGTATCCGGTTTGCCATAGGCGATATTTTCGCGGATGGTGCCGCTGAACAGGGTGGTAGTTTGTGGAACCAGCCCAATTTGTGAGCGCAGAGCTTCCGCGTTCCAGTCGCGCACATCGACCTGATCAACCAGGATACACCCACCCGTCACATCGTAGAAACGCGAAAGCAGGCTCACCAGCGTGCTTTTGCCTGATCCGGTAGCGCCCAATAAGGCCACACGCTGGCCCGGTTTCACATTAAAGCTGATGTTTTCGAGAACATTGCCGTTACGGGCCGCCTCTTCGATCCCGTTCTCGCTGGTTTTGTAGCGAAAAGAGACATTTTCGAAACAGACCTGTCCGAGCAGCCGATCAGGATGGTAAGCGGTCGATGTGAGCTGAATCTGCGATCTGGTATCCATAATTTCGAGGACACGCGCCGCCGAAGCCTCCGCACGCGAGGCCATATTCAGCATATTCCCCAGCAGCAGCAGCGGCGTCATGCCGATCATCAGGTAGTTGTTGAAGGCGATCAGTTCACCCAGTGAAATCCGCTGCTCGATCACATCCTGCCCGCCGAACCAGATCACGCCCACAATTCCCAGGTTGGTAAGAACCGTCAAGGCAGGCATGACCAGGGTCAGAATGCGTCCCACCCGGATGTTTTGCCGCATATAGTCCCGGTTATAGTCATCAAAACGGCTGATCTCGTCGGTTTCGCGCACAAACGCTTTAACCACCCGAATCCCCGCCAGATTTTCCTGGATCACCGTATTCAAAGCCGATAGTTTTTCCTGTACGACGGTAAACAGTGGGCGAGCGGTGTGCATAAAAGTCCAGATGACGACCCCTGCTACAGAAAGACATACAAACATTACTAGCGAAAGCTGCAAATCGGTCAGCACGATCATGATCACGCTGCCGATGATCATCAATAGGGCGCGCAGGAGAAGCGATAAGCCGTTGCTGGAAAACATGCGGATGATGTCCACATCGCTTGAGATGCGTGTCATCAGTCCGCCGGTTTGCATTTCGTCTAGCTTGGTAAATGAGAGTGACTGGATGTGGTTAAAAAGGTCGTTCCGCATATCGAAGGCGATGCCCTGCGACAAACGCGCCCGAAAGACTCCCTGTCCCAATGTCGCCAGCGCGCCGCCGACGGCTGCGGCCAACATCACTAGAACACCGCTCCACACAGCATCCATGCTGCCTTTGCGGATACCCTGATCGATCACGACCTGAAGCGCTCGCGGTACAACCAGCTCGGTAGCGACCATGAGGAACACGGTTAAGAAGCCCAGCGTAGCAGACCAGGGATAATGGCTGAGGTAATGGGTCATGCGTCTTAACGAGGTCATTCGCTGTCGCTGACCTCCATCAACTGCATCAGGTCAGACATGGCCTCATCCAGCATTTTTAAGCGGTCATCAGGCAGTGAATCAAGGCGAAGGCGCAGCAGGGCGATACCTCTTAATGGAATATTTTGCGTGATCTCCCTCCCTGCCTGTGTGAGCCGGACATTCACCACCCGGTTATCCCCTTCCGACCGGGTGCGTGTCAGATAACTCGCGTCTTCCAACTGTGAAATAATGGTCGAGGCAGAGCTGGCGCTGGTATACAAATAGTCTTGAATTTCGCTCACAGTGGATGAATCTTGTTCCCGCAAGTAAAGCAGCACCGCAAACTGCCGGGGTCGCAGTCCTTGTTGATCCATCTGGCGGGCCACTTGCCGCAGATGACGGTGAATCAGCAGGAATTTGTGGAGTGCATCATTTGCCAGAGGATGTTTGGGTATAGTCACAAAGCTTCTCCGAAGAATAGTTCTTTGAAGAAGCATTGTATCAGACAGATTGTATTCATACCAATCTTTCGCGTGAATGCGATTCTTGGGGAATGAATTTTGCGCCCGCGTGAACTTTTGCCTGACAATGTTGTATCAGGGAGTAACAAACGAGGGGTAAATCAACGTGAGTCGTTCAGATGAAGAACTGGCGCGCGGCGTTCAACAAGGAAAAAACGGCGACCTGATTCGCCTCGTAGAACAGCACTATGATGCGCTGGTGGGCTACCTGTATCGCCTGAATGGGGGCGATAGAATGTTAAGTGAAGATATGGTGCAGGAAACATTTTTGCGCGTGCTACGCGGCATCGGCGGATATGATTATCCGCGCCCGTTCAAGCCCTGGCTGTATGCGATTGCGACCAATCTAGCCCGCAACCACTTCAAACGGGCGGATACACGCTACGCTGTCGCTGCGGACGATGAAGTTCTGGTCGATGTGCCTGAACACGATCCCCCGCCCGAAGAAATACTGATGCTGGATGATGACATGCGCGATCTGGCTGCTGCGCTGCGAGTGCTGCCTGATCACCAGCGCGAAACCATCATTCTGCGTTACTGCCAGGAGTTATCGCTGGTCGAGATCGCTGAAGTGCTGGCTGTACCGGTAGGGACCGTGAAATCGCGGCTCAACCTGGGCTTAAAACGCCTGCGTGAAGCGATGGAGGAGCCATCATGAGCGACAAACTCGCCCGCCTGCGGGCAATGCTCGAAGAAGATACCGGCTCGGTGGAAGAAGCCGAACGACTGCTGCCGGTGATCGAACGCCTGCGGCAGTGGTCCGCGCCCGAAACTGGGGCCGCGCCGCCTTCCCGGCTGATCGATACCTTGCTGGCCGAGATGCCTCCGCATGAGTCGTGGAGAGTGCGGGCGCGGCACTGGCTGACAAATGGGTGGCCCTGGGTGCTGCTGCGGGCGCAAGTGCGCGTTGTGCGGGGCGAAATCTGGCTGGCGTCACTGCTGGTGATCGCGCTTGGCACGCTGGTGACGTTCACACAGGTTGACCCGCAGGCGAACGGCGACCAACTGCCGCTGGTGATGGTTTCACCTCTGATCGCGGCATTAGGGATCGCGTTTATCTATGGGCCAGAGGTTGATCCGCCGTTCGAAATTCTGCTGGCGACGCCGGTTTCACCCCGGCTGGTGCTGATGGCGCGGCTGGCACTGGTCTTTGGTTTTAACCTGGGATTAGGTCTGGCGGGGAGTGTCATTCTGGCTGCTCTGCGCACCGACTTGTCGATTTGGCCGCTGATCATGGCATGGCTGGCTCCGATGGCGTTTCTATCGGCGCTGGCCTTCTGTATCGGCGTTGTAACTAGAGAGAGTTTGTTAAGCAGCCTGTCGTGTTTTGTGCTGTGGATGACACAAGTCACTGAATTCCCATCCTGGCGACCCGATCTGTTAGCAGCATCAGCGCGGCCCTGGTTGCTGGTTATGGCAATCGGGTTGGGAATGGTGGCGTTATGGCTGGCGGGATATGAAGAACGGTGGATGAGGGAACAGTCATGAGAAAACTCAGTCTTATGCTGCTGATGGGCCTCCTGCTGGCCGGATTCTCTCCGGCAGCCGCGCAAGATGACTCACAGAACAGCGTGTCGCGTTTTGAATCGGTTCCGTGTCCTCCTCCCCTGGCAGAGAAAACAAACTTCACGTGCGGTTATCTGATCGTCCCTGAAGATCACCGGCAGCCGGACGGCCCAACGATCCGCTTGATGGTGGCGATTGCCCACACGGACAACCCGAAACCTGCGCTTGATCCGGTGGTTATCCTGGCGGGTGGACCGGGTAATCCAGCAGTGGGTAAGGATAGGTTGTCGCAGCTCGAACAGGTCATTCTAGGCAAGCGAGACATTATTTATCTGGACCAGCGCGGCGTGGGCCTTTCGGAACCGAGTCTCTCCTGCTCGGAATTAACGGGACTGCTGTACGAAACATTGGATCAGCAAGACCGCAACGTGATATATCTGGATCGGGTGCGCGCCTGCCGGGATCGCCTGCTGAGCCAGGGGATCAACCTGCACGCCTATACCAGCGCCCAAAACGCCGCCGATCTTGCGGCACTGCGCGAGGTGATGGGGATTGAGTCGTGGAACCTATGGGGAACCTCCTACGGCACACGGTTAGCGCTCACCGTTATGCGCGATCACCCCGCAGGGATTCGCAGTGTCGTACTCGATTCAGTCTATCCTCCAAACGCGGATCTATACGCAGAAAAGAGCGCTATTGCCGCGCAGACTTTTGATCGTTTTTTTGAAACGTGTGCCAACGATTTCCTGTGCCATCTGGTATACCCTGACCTGGAAGACACGTTTTACCGGCTGGTGGCGCGGCTGAATGCCCAACCCCAGTCGATCACCGTTGAACATCCCGACACCGGCGAAAAAATCTCGTTTGTGTTAGACGGCACAGGGTTGGAGAACGGCATACTCCAACTGCTCTCTGATCACTCCGTGATCCCCTATTTGCCCTCGACCATTTACGCTTTCGAGGACACGGACTTTAGCAGTCTGTCAGGGTACCTGCGCGGGCTGAGCCAGGACAGTGCCACAAATGGGATGGCGTTTTCGGTGATGTGCAGCGAGGAGGTCGCTTTCGCTGAGATAATCGATCCTGAGAATGCCCCGGACAATGAGTTGATTTTCCAGCTATGCGATCTCTGGTTAGGTGATGTTATCCCCGACCCGATAGAAAATGCCCCGGTGATCAGCGATATTCCTGCCCTCATTCTAAGCGGGGAATTTGATCCCTCGACGCCGCCCCAGTGGGGACGGTTGGCCGCCGAAACTCTGCCTCATAGTTTTGTGTACGAGTTCCCGAATGTGGGGCATGTCACCGTACTGAGCGGCGCATGTCCGCAGCGGGTGGTGAGTGATTTTCTCGACGATCCCCTGACTCCACCGGACTCTCAATGTGTGGATGATATACAAAAGATCGCGTTTGTGGTCGGCGTAGAACAAACACGCCCCTGGGCCAGAGGAAACGCGGCGGTGTGGGGCCTGCTGTTCGTCGGGATTGTAAGCGGTGTGGGGTGGTCGGCGGCGCGACATCCCCGGCAGATCGCGTGGGCGAACAGTCTGCGACTGGGCGGCGCGCTGCCCGTGATGTTTAGTTCGGCAGCGATGATCCTGGTCATAGCGTCAGGCGGTCTGAGTCATGCTGATACACTGCGCCTGGTCGAGATTATTGTGCCGTTAGCCATGGCGCTGCAAGCCGTATTTATTCTCTCGCCCGCTGACGACCCACCCCTGGAAGTTCTGTTGGCCTGTCCCCGCCCAGCGTGGTGGGTCGTGCTGGAACGAGGATTGACGATCTTTGTGACACAGGGCGGAGTCGCGTTGACCGGGGCGGTGATCACGCTGGCCCTCACTGGCAGCAGTGATGTGCTGCTTGCGTTTGGCCGCTGGATTTCCCCAGCGCTGATGATCAGTGGGATCGCGCTCTATACAACAGTACGCTCACGAGTCGCTGTTTTCGGGGCGGCAGTAACCCTGTTAGTCTGGTTTGTGCTGGTGATGATGGGGGATGCACTGCTGCCCACCCAGCCGATAATGGCTCCATTAAACTTGATCAAACCCTGGTTGTGGGTCTTCCAGCCCTATCTCAAACCGGAGAGCCTCAGCAGCAGTGATTATCTGCTCAACCGGATCGTGGTGGCGGGGTTTGGTCTGGGCCTGATCGCGCTGGCTGCGTTCCAACTGCGCGATGAAGAAAGTGTGTTATTTAGCTCATCGAAAAAGACAAAGAAGGAAGCCTGATGATTACAGAATGGGTTCAAGCGGCGGCGATTGCGCGCAACGAGTTTCGAATGCAGTGGCGGCGGCGAGCGCTGCTGGTGATCACATTGGCGATGCTGTTGGTGGCGGTGGCGCCAGTGCTAATGCTCAAAAACGAACTGGATGAAGACCAGAAATTATCCGAAAAGGTTGAAAACTTGTCGTCCAGGGGGTTGATGAGTTTTGTATTCATCCCCGTAGGGGCTGTGCTGGCAATGGTGCTGCCTTTTATCATGGCCGACGCGATCCCGAAGGATAAACAACTTGGCGTTCGCGAACTACTCGACAGCACACCCCTGACTACGGGAACCTATCTGTTGGGAAAAATGCTAGGGAGTTGGCTCAGTGTTCTGGTCAGTTTGTTAGCCGTGATTCTTCCCGTCGGCGCGGCGTGGTGGTGGCTGATCGGAAAGTTTGATGTGACGTATGTCGAACCCTGGCTGATTGGGATGATTCCCATGATGGTTATCAATATGGGGCTGGCTGTATTGATCACAGCAGGGCAGCCGGACAGCCGTCGCGCGATCCCGATCATCGTGGCGTTTTTTGTGCTGCTCCCGGCAGTCATCGGTTTTAGTCCGAACGGCGATTGGCGCGATGCTTTTAATCCCCTGCGGCCTGGGTTGTTCTTTCATTATACTGACACGTTGAGGCCGAATCCGGCGCAGATGTCGGTTGAGGCGGGTACATCCAGTGCGCAGATCAGACTGCTTTCTGTTGAATTAACGATTATCAGCGGGTTGGCGCAGCTTGGATTAGTGTGGCTGGTCGTATGGCGCTGGATGCAGCGGGCTAAGTGAGGATAACTATGATAGAAATCCAGAATCTTGACAAGACCTACAAAGGTAACGTGCAGGCGCTGCGGGATGTTAATCTGACCATTGGCACAAATATGTTCGGGCTGCTCGGCGCAAACGGGGCAGGAAAAACCACCCTTATGCGTATTATCGCGGGCCTGCTGCGACCCACTCATGGTCATATCCAGGTGTTTGGTCACGACCTCAGCACGGCGAAAGGCAAGCAGGCAGCGAAAGCGTTTTTGGGCTATCTTCCGCAGGAACTCGGTTTATATCCCGCGCTGACTGCCCGCGAATTTCTTGATTACGTGGCGATTCTCAAAGCAATTACCAATCGAGAGATGCGCCGTCACCAGATCGAGAGTGCGCTGGAAAAAGTGCGCTTGACAGATGTGGCAGATCGGCGGCTCAAGACGTATTCTGGTGGAATGCGGCGGCGCGTCGGGATTGCCCAGGCATTACTCGGTGATCCCAAACTGCTCATTGTGGATGAACCCACTGCCGGGCTTGATCCAGAGGAGCGCGTGCGGCTGCGTAATCTGCTGTCGGATATGGCGCAGACGCGCACCATTATTCTCTCTACGCACATCGTAGAAGACATCAGCCAGAGCTGCAACGATCTGGCCGTGTTAGATGAGGGGCGTGTGCTGTTTCGCGGTTCGCCCAAAGATTTGATCACACAGGCGCGCGGCCAGGTGTGGCATATCACGGTTGCCAATGGCGAACGCCCGGATAACGGCCTGCTGACCGTCTCTACGCTGCAATTGCAGGACAGTGTGCAGTATCGTGTACTCGGCCAGCCGAACAGCCGTTATAATCCGATCCCTACCGAACCCAGCCTGGAAGATGGTTATTTGTGGCTCATGCACAGCGCGCGGGTATGAGCCGCCGGGATGATCGGAATAACAAGCAGCAAATTTTCAAACGGCTGTGAATATTTAATGTGTTGGCGTGCCACAATATCGATGAGGTGTTTTGGGTGAGTAAACAAGTGGAGACTTTTCTCCTGATCGGGCTGGGCGGTGTGATTGGCGCAAACATGCGTTATTGGGTATCAGGCTGGGCCGCCGATCGTTTTGGGCAGACGTTTCCCTGGGGAACGCTTCTGATCAACATCAGCGGTTCCTGTCTGCTGGCCGTATTTATCGGCTGGTCGGCTAACCATATCACACTCGATCCGCGTGTGCGCCTCTTTCTGGCGGTGGGGTTTTTCGGAGCGTATACGACTTTTTCGACCTACGCTAACGAAAGCGTGGCGCTTGGGCGCGCGGGCGACTGGATCGGTATGGTGAGCAATATTCTGTTCACGAATCTGGTGTGTGTCGTCGGGGCTTTGATCGGGCTGACCATTGGTCGGGAGCTTTAAGTTAACCGAGGAGGTGGGATTGTGCCTGCTGCGGGACCGGGTAAACGACTGGTCATTTATGTGGGTGAAAGCGATTCATGGCGCGGACGCTCGCTTTATCTCAGCATCCTGGAAACGTTACGTAAGAGCGGTATGGCCGGGGCGACGGTCACGCGCGGCCAGGCGGGGTTCGGTGCGCACAGCCGGATCCACACCTGGCAAGTGGAACGTTTTTCGATGGATTTACCGATGGTAATCACCGTCGTGGACACCCTTGAGAACATCGAAAAAGCGTTGGATGTGGTGAAACCGATGGTGCGCGAAGGGTTGATCACTTTAGAGGATGTGGAGATTGTAAAGTACACCCATCGCTATCTCCAGCCTTTACCAGCAGACCGGCCCGTGTCAGACATCATGACACGAGAAATCACGGCTGTCGCGCCCGATACGCCTGCCGTGCAGGTGGTTGAACTCTTGTTGGGCAAGCTGTTTAAAGCGGTTCCTGTCATTGATGATCGGCAGCGCGTAGTAGGCATGATCACCGAAGATGATCTGGCGGAGCGCGCCGGGATGCCTGCTCGTTTAACGGTAGCCGGGCGGCTAGAGACAGACGATCTCCGCGAGTTTTTAGCACAGGTGAGTCACGAAAAAACGGCCCGCGACATCATGACCCAACCCGTCTACACCGTGCAGGATCACGCGGCGCTGGGGCATGTGGTCCAACAGATGGTCGAACGTGATCTCACACGCTTTCCGGTGGTAGACGCAGAGGGTAAGCTGGTTGGGATGGTTAGCCGGTTGGATATGTTACGCGCGGTGGCCGGTAACAGCGGGGGAGAACAAGAACTGGCTCCCGCCCCCAAACCGGGACAAACCCTTGGAGAAATCATGACTCCGGTTGTCCCGTCGGTAACTATCAATGACGATCTGGTTGATGTATTGCAGCAGATGCTCAAAACCAACATCCGGTATGTGGTAGTCCTGGACGAACAGCAGCGGGCCGCCGGGGTGATCACCGAGGGTGATCTGGTCGCGCGGGTTGCCCCAGTGGTGCGGCGCAGGCTGCTGCGCGCCATAACTAACCGGGTGATGGGAACAGGGCTGATGCGGGGCTATGCGCTGGCGCGTGATATTATGTCTGAGCATGTCCTTTCCGCCCCTCAAGAGACAGGTATCCCTGAGGCCATCGCGCTCATGCTGCGGGAAGGGCGGAAAAGGATCGTCGTCGTGGATGATGTGCAGCACCCGATCGGAATCGTGGACCGTCAAACCCTGTTGGCCGCCAGCCTGGGAAAATGAGCCGCAACATCAATCCATAATGTTCGTCAGGCGGCCCAACCCCTGGACTTCGATCTCCACGAGATCGCCTGCCTTTAACCATGTTTTTTCAGCGCGCAGCACGCGATCTGGAGTCCCGGTTGCGATGATATCGCCCGCCTCAAGCGTAAAATGAGCGCTCATGTAACTGATCAGATAGGCCACCGGGAAAATCATTTCAGCCGTCGTGGCGTCCTGGCCCAGTTCGCCGTTGACCCATGCGCGAATCGACAGGGCCTGTGGATCAGGTACTTCGTCAGCCGTCACCAGATAAGGGCCGAGCGGAAGAAATTTATCGAGTATTTTGCCGAGTGTCCACTGGCTGGTACGCCGCTGCAATTCGCGGGCGCTCAGGTCGTTGGCGTTACAGTAGCCCAATACATAATCGAGCGCTTCGGCGTCCGAAACATTCCGCGCTCGGCGTCCAATGACTACCGCCAATTCCGCTTCATAATCATATTCGACAGCAACCGGCGGCAGGGGAATCACTTCTCCGGCGGCGGCCAGTGAGTTGTCATACTTGGCAAATAAAATCGGTGAGGGCTGTTGACCCTGTTCCAGCTTGGCGGTATGCCGCTGATAATTCATGCCCAAACAGATGATTTTGTTCGGATGCGGAACGCATGGCCCATAAGTGATCTGGCTTTCATCGAGCAGCGGCGCGCCTGGATGATCCAAAACAAATCTCTCCAGCGCCGTTCGAGCTGCCGGACCACCCGCGAGCAGCGCGTCCATCGTCAACGGGACAGAATGAGTCTGGGTATCTTCTGCCACGGCCCTAACATCAAAGATACCGCCGGGTCGTTTTACGCCTAAGTGGAATTCCTGTCCCTGTTTAAACGCGAGTAGATACATCCGCTGCTCCTGTATGATGTCGTGGTTTCTGCGTGCCCTGGCAGCCGATGTTATCCCAGAACGTACTACTGAACAAGATCGAAATACGCCTACTACAGCATCTATTGATCCCTCAAGAACCCCATTAAACCAATTTGAAGTATACTGGGTTTGCGGATCATTCAGGCTCACATTTCTTGATGTGTTACGGGCAGAATGAGGAGAGGTCAAGATGGCAATTACAAGGCGAGAGTTCCTGCACCGGTTGCAGGTATTGATGGCTGCGGCGGCGGTGATGCCGCTCTCTGGGCTGAAGTCACTTGCGGCGAACAAAGAAATGCCCATTGTGAGTATTGTTCGACGGCAAAACGGTGATACAGCGCGAGCTGTCGCTGAGGCTGTTGATCTACTCGGTGGAATCGAAGCCGTCACCAAAGACAAAACGTCGATCATGCTCAAACCTAATCTGGTTAGCAACGCGGCAACAGACACGACTGATCCAGCCGTGGTGCGCGCACTGGCTGAGATGTTAAAGGACAGCGGAAAAGACGTTTGCATTGGCGAGGGGTCAGCAGCGGCAGCACCCGGCTTCAATGTAATCGATTATGAATGCTACCGCACCCGCGATGTCGAACTGCTCGACCGGATGCAGCAGTTTGTGTTCGATCAATTGGGATTTACGGACATGGCTGCTGACCTGGGAATCCCGCTGGTTAACTTGCACACGGGTGAGATGGTCGCGGTTAATGTCCCTGACGCTTATCTGTTCAATACACTGATGCTGCACCAGAAGTTGACAGAAATTGATTTACTCGTCTCCATACCACGTATGAAGACCCATACATTAGCAACGGTAACACTGGGGCTGAAGAACGTGATCGGTCTTTATGCGGGCAGTGAGTACGGCACCGTGCGCGGTTATGTACATGATCTGGGCGCTGAATATGCCGATGTGGGGGTCGCTATCGAAATTGTGGATATGGCGCGCGCAAACAAAATGGGCCTGACCGTGGTCGATGGTCTCGTAGCGATGGAGGGTGATGGGCCTTCTTTGGGTCCAGGTTCGCGGCTAGTCGATATGAATCTGATTATCGCGGGAACGCATCCCCTCGCGACAGATATGGTTACAGCCAGCGTGATGGGGTTCGCGCCAGACGAAGTACCTACATTCGAATGGGCTGTCCGTGCGGGAATGACACCTGCCCGGTTAGAAGATATTGAAGTACGCGGCGAGACTATTGACGATGTGCGGCGCAACTTCCTGAAACCTCAGGTTTCTCCCTGGAAACAGGTGAGCAAGCTTTGGGGCTACAAAGAGTTGGAATAAGAGAAGCGGCCATCCCTGTAAATAGCGCTTACGAACAGAGGGAGAAAAGGTGATATGACCAGGAAAAATGAGGCACAGAAAAGCCAAATTGTCTCAAGACGTGCTTTTCTAAAAACGGCAGTTCTAGGGGCAACCGGGCTGGTGATTGGGCGACATTGGGTTCCACGCAGAGCGGTGACCAATAGACGTTGGGCCGCTTCTACCGACCTGAATATCACCATCTACTCGACAAGTGAGCCAGCCCAGAGGCTAACCTACAGCCACAATGACTTCAAGCCTTCCTGGTCCCCAGATGGGAGTATGCTGACATTTTTTCGGGCGACACGGTACGGCGCAGATTTCAAAGATTGGCGTTCCATGATCTGTGTGATCAACGCCGATGGGACGGGATTCCGAGAATTGACATCGGCAGAGTATCCCAATTTTAACCCAACCTGGACCCGTGACGGGTCAAATCGTATTATCTTCAATCGTTTTTCTCTGCACGGCGATTCCCGCAACCAGGTCTATTGGATTACCCCGACGGCATCAAAAGGAGATGAGGAACTTATTTCGGACCCCGATTTCCTGTATTTTGAGTGGGCTAACAGTGGTCTGCGGGATGGGCGTATCTTTGTGGATCGCCAGGCGGGTGCTGGCTTCCAATCATTCTTGTTGACACCCGATCAAGGGGTGTACGAAGAAATTGAACGCCCCACACGCCTCCCCTGGCACAAGCTCAGCGTCTCGCCCAGTGAAACTAAAGTTGCGTATATGCTCGATAAAGATAACAACATCCCAACCTATAACGACTCGGTGATTTGTTTCGCAGAGTTTGATATTGAGGCGCTCAGAATCCACACCCCAGTGCAGATCACGACAGATGAGCTGACCTACATACAGGAGTATCCCGCCTGGAATGAAAATGAAAGCCTGATTGTCTATGATTCTAATGAGTCAGGAACCTATCAGGTATATGCTTACCAAATAGCGGATGGGACAACCATCAGACTCTCGTCAAACGAAAATCTAAGCGATCAATTTGCCGATTTTGAAGGGCTTCCCAAATAAAGGGTCGCGAGTTCGATCTAACCCAGGCTTAATATTCGGAGTGGTCGCAACTCGGAACCATGCTATAATTCTCCGGCATCATACCAGCAAGACCATTCGAGTAGTGTTTTGGGCGGGAGTTTATGATGATCAAAGTATTCAAATGGCTGATTTCAGGGGCAATTTTGTCGCGGCTTAGCTTCGGATATTTGGATCCGGGCAGCGGCAGTTTTATTCTTCAACTCCTCGTCTCTGGTCTTTTGGGGTTCATGCTGACTTTCAAGTTATTCTGGCATCGTATTGCCCA
>JACRBK010000509.1 GCA_016234525.1 Chloroflexota bacterium | reverse complement strand
TCTTTTCACCGGGCGGGGGCAAGGGCGTTCATCTTTCCCACAAGGTGACGGTGGTCCCTTTAGGGGGGTTTTCAACGTCTCCTTGCCCCTGTCGTCGGGGTTATCTTTCTATCGATTATACCCCTCACCTCATCATACAAGAGGGGCCGGGGGAGATAGGGGTAGATCAAACAGCAGCCTCACCCCCTAACCCCCTCTCCAACCGAGTTGGAGAGGGGACCGTAGCCGACCGCATCTTGTAGGGACGCTGCTTGCCGCGCCCGGTTTACCAGCGCAGCACAGAGGGAAATCTTAGCACAGCGAGCGATTTGCCCCCCTTCTTTCTCTGCGCAAGCGGGGAAAGAGGGGCCGGGGGAGATAGGGGTAAATCAAACAGCGGCCTCATCTCCCCTTAGGAGGTAAGGCCGCTGTTGTTTTTGCTGAAAGCTGAAAGCTGATGGCTGAACGCTTTTTCTCTACCGCCCGTTCAACCATTCGCTCTCGGTGGGCTGGGTCAGCGGCAGGGTGAAAAAGACCGTCGTCCCGGCCCCCAAACGGCTCTCCAGCCCGATCTGCCCGCCGTGCCGTTCCACCAGACTTTTAACAATCGACAGGCCCAGCCCGGTCCCGTCGATGCTCTCGGTTTCGGGTGTGCGCACGCGGTAAAACCGGGTGAAGATGTGCGCCTGATCTTCCGGGCTGATGCCCAACCCATCATCTTGTACAGCGATTTTAGCCGCCTGTCCTGACGGTTCGGCGCGCACCCAGACATGGCCTTCCGGCGGGGTGTATTTGATCGCGTTGCTGATCAGGTTGGTCAAAATCTGTTTTAAGCGCCCCTCATCTGCTGGGATGATCGGCAGATCGGACGGTACTTGCACTTCGAGCGACATGGCTTTTTCGGTGAGCTGCGGCTGGAACTGATCAGCCAAAACATTCACCAGTTCGAGCAGTTTTACCCGGCTGTAACGCAGCGTGATCCCACTTTCGATGCGCGCCATATCAAGCAGATCGTCAATCAATTGGCGCATATGGTTGGCCGCGCCGCGCACGCGCTGTAAATATTCCTGGCCGTGCTCGTTGAGGGGATTCGTCATCTGGATCAGTTCGACATAACCGCCAATCGCCGTCAGCGGGCTTTTGAGATCGTGCGATGTGGTCGCCAGCAGTTCGTTTTTCAACTTGTCGGTTTCTTTAAATGGGGTGATGTCGTGCATCACAATCGACCATCCGACCTCCGGCTCTGGCACGATGCGCACATGCAGCGTGCGGTTATCGGGCAGCGTCAGTTCTTCGACCATTCCCTGGTGGCTGGCGACGGCCCGTTCATACAGCGGGGCCAATCGGGTAAATTCGAAGACGTCGATAAACGGGCGACCTGCGTAACGATCCTTAGGGGGCAGGTGGAATGCGGCCATCGCCGCCTGGTTAACCAATACAAGATTGCCGTCATTATCCACGACCACCACCGCATCGGCAGTATTGCTCAGAATCAATTCGAGTTTTTGGCGCTCGCGGCGTGTTTCGTCGTAGAGATGCGCATTCGCTACCGCCACCGAAGCACGCGCCGCCAACCGCTGCACAAATTCAAGATTCGCGGTGGAAAAGGCCCCCGGCGTAGGGCTTTCGAGCGAGATGACAGCCACCGGGCAGTCTTCGCGCAGCACCGGCACCGAAAGCTGAGATCGGGTCATGGGCATGATCTCAACATAATCTGGGTCCAGGGTCACATCACTTACGTTTTCGGCCTGCCCATTGCGCGCCGCGCGCCCGGTGATTCCCTGGCTGAACGGCCAGATTTTGCCGCGCAAATTTTCCCATACGCCTGGGGGATAGCCGTAAGCCGTGATAAATTCCATCGAGGCTTTATCGCAGTCCACCAGGGCTAACAGCGCGGCGTGGCTGTTGGTAAAACGCAGCGCCCAGTCGAGCAGCAGGTTAAAAACGCGCTCGACGCTCAGCGTATAATTCAATTCACGATCAATCCGGCTGAGGATTTCCAGTTCGCGCACACGGGCATCTAACTGTTCATCGGTCAGTTGGTACAGCCGAGCGCTTTCAAGTGTGATCGCAATGTGGGCGGCCAGGGCTTCTAACAGCGTCCGCTGCTCTAGGGTGATGGCCCGCCCGGTTGGCGAATTGTCGATGATCAACACGCCTGTCAGCCGGTTACCGATCTTGAGGGGAACCGAGTAAAACAGCCGGAACCCCAGCGTTTTGATCACCCACTGAAAACGCGACGTGAGATAGGGCTGCGGGTCTTCGACGAAGACCGGCTGGCCCTTGAGCCAGGGGACAATCAGGGGATCGTTCTCGGTATTTTCCAGTTCGATTTGAATCTGTTCCAACACGAGTTGGTTATGCGCATCCGGCAGTTTGTGGGTGGCGGTGGCAAAGATCAGGGTTTGGTCTTTGGGATGGCACAGCATCACCAATCCCCGGTCAAAATGCAGCGTATCCGTGATGGCCCGGTTCAGTTCACTTAAGATCGCCGCCCGGTCCATCGTGGCTTCCATGGCTAACATCACATCACGCAGCCGTGCCAGGTCGGTGGTGGGTTGAGCTTGGTCGGTCATGGATCGATCTTCTCCCGGTGGCCTAGGTTCAGGTTCAACAGTGGGTGAGGTAACGAACAGACTGAATAATTTACTTCGACTGGTTTAATTATAAGGCGTACTTACTTTTCAGAGAGTATGAAATGCGTTTGATTTTTCACAATGAGAATAGCAGAAAACGAAGCCACCCTTTGCCATCTCCCGGCTGATATTTAGGTCGTTCACCACCATGCTAAAGAGGCAGTGGAGTCCCTCGTACAGAGGGACTCCGAGCGGCGCGGATCGATTAATGCCTGGCGCGCCGCCGCTTGAACAGGATAAACACGATTGTCGCCGGGAAGGGCGTGACTCCGAAACATATCTGGATGATCCACGACCACACCACTTCGAGCGAGGTCGCGCCATCCTGCTCGGCGACGTTGGCGATACAATCCACGAAGATCTCGTAGTCGTCAAAGAAGTCATACGCCGAGAAGCAGAATGCGATCTCTTCCTGCACTTCGCGGCGTTCGCGGGCTTCGCGCTCAGCATCCGTCTCTACGTCTTCTTCTTCGTCGCCTTCGTCTTCTTCAACAGGCGGCAGCTCCTCATCTGGTTCTTGGGGCGCGCCGCCGTTGCGCGCAATACACTCGTTCAGGCTGAACGACTTCGTGCCGAATGCCGGGGCCAGGTTGCCAGTATTGCCGGATAGGGTGATTGCGTCTCCATTCCGCATGACGGTCAGCCCGCTGCCTGCATCCAGGCTTCCGCCGTCCGACAGTTCTATAACCTCAATAAGCGGGATCGTGTTGAGAATCGCGCTCGGTGGCGGTACGGCGCGCCATACTTCGATGGTGTCAGAAGCACACCAGACCGAATAATACTCATCCGGCGCGGGATTCAACCGCGCATCACTATAACCTGACCAGGGCGCTGTTTCGCCGGGGGATTCTTCTGGGCTGGGTTCTCCACCACCCCCACCGGGGCAGGCTTCGGCAGCGGCTGTATCGGAGGCTGTGCCGACATCGACCGACGCATAAAGCATTGCGCCACCCGGCTGCACAGGCTCTATGGGAACAGTGACGGTATGGGGGCCTTCTGTGCCGGGACCGGTGGTAAAACCCACCACGCCGCCCGGCCCATGAGCATACAATAACGCGACTTCTTCGAGCGTCGCCCCGATCACCGTGTAGGTTACTTCGATGCTGTCGCAGCTGACGGTTTGCGCATCAATCGTGACCGATTCGGCGGCATAAACTGGGGGAGCAGGCGCAGCGGCCCAACCGAGTGTGATCATGACGATCACAACGGCGGCCAGCCGTCTCAGGGTTATAATCATAGCCGTTCTCCTTTCAATAGGCTGCAATGGCGACTAGAATGGATGGGATAACAAAACTTTTGGTACTGATTAGAACACGGGTTCTATGCCGTCTCCTCTTACGGGCTATAAAACGGGACGGGTACGAAGATCAGCACAAAAAGGATCGCCGTCAT
>JACRBK010000514.1 GCA_016234525.1 Chloroflexota bacterium | reverse complement strand
GTTTCTCGTCTGCCGCATAACCATTCAGAATCACCAGCCGGTGAATCTGGCGCACCGCGTCGGCAGCGGTATCAGAACGCACGACCATCGAAACGCAGTAATCGCTGGCGCCTTGCGCAATCGCTAGAATGTTGATTTTTGCGGCTCCTAATGCGCCAAAGACGCGCGCGGCCACGCCTGATTGCGTGAGCATCCCGGCCCCGACGACCGCGATAATCTGCACATCGTCATCCGCCCATGCTCGCTGGATGTCCTGCCGTCCGAATTCGCGTTCAAACTCATCTTTGATCGCCTTGACGACCAACGCACTTTTGTCACTCGGAACCACCAGGCAGATACTTTGCTCACTGGATGTTTGAGCGAACATCAACACACTGACGTTATGCCGGGCAACTGCTGAAAAAGTACGGGCCGCGATGCCTGGAATACCGATCATGCCGCGCCCGGCAACTGTGACCAGGCTCACATCTTTGATCGCTGTCACCGCTTTGATCGTGCCAGGGGTGTGTTCTTCGCGGTGGGTGATCAGCGTGCCTTCCGCCGAGGGGTTGAACGTGTTTTTGACCCAGATCGGAATGCTACGCTCGACCAATGGATGGACGGTCTTAGAGTGCAGCACCTTCGCGCCAAAATAGGCCATCTCACCGACTTCGCCATAGGACAGCACCGGGATCACTTTGGCATCGGGCACTATGCGCGGATCAGCAGTCATCACGCCGTCCACGTCGGTCCAAATCCATACCTCGTCGCTGTTGACAAACGCTCCAAATAAAGCCCCGCTGTAATCGCTGCCACCGCGCCCTAACGTGGTGATCACTCCATCGCGGGTGGCCCCGATGAATCCGGTTACGACTGGCACGATTCCTTGATCGAGAGAAGGCAGAAGCTCTTGCCGTACTTTGGCTTCCGATTCTTCGAACTGCACCCCGGCATTCTGGAACTGGTCATCGGTCACGATCAGATAACTGGCGCTGATGGTGCAGCTTGGAATCCCGCGCTGGCGGATGGCGGCAGACACAATCGGCATACTCATGCGCTCGCCCAACGAACTGACTTTATCCAGCACCCTGGGCGACGCTTCTCGCAGCACATAAATCCCATAACATAGTGTCTCAAACTCATCGATCAGCGAATCCACTTCGTCATGCAGCGAAATGCGTTCCACATCCGAATGCAGCAGCGCCCGAATCGCGGTGTCGTGTTTGCGGCGCAGTTCGACGGCTAACGCCTGATAACGAGTCGAGTCGCCTCTGGCAGCGGTCCGCGCCCCTTCCAGCAGCATATCGGTTACGCCGCTCATCGCCGAAACGACCACCAAAACACGCTGGTGTTCCCGGTAAGTGCGCTCAACAATTTCAGCTAGCTGGGCGATGATTTCGGCGCTGCCCACCGAAGTCCCGCCAAATTTCATGGTGATCGTTTTCATGGTTGTGGTCTCCTGCCGAGAGATAAGAACAAAAAAGCGTGGGGCCGGTTGGCTCCACGCTTTGGGTGTTTTGATTTGAACAAACTACTCACCTTTCAGCGCGCAACCGGCAGTATCCACCGTGCCACATAGTCATGGTAGTCATCATCATGGTGGTGGTGAAAGTGCTGCCAGAGTGCATTTAAATCACTTCCAGGTGTCGATTGGCTGGGTGCAGCAGCGCCGCACCCTACAAAACTAGACTAACATGTTCGCCCGCTTTCGTCAACGGGCCGGGCTTGTGGTTATTGTACAGTGCTGATCAGGCTGCGCTGAGTCAGACCGCTGAGCAGGCCGCTTTTGCCTTCCAGCCGTTTGCCGATAGTGATGCCATTTTGCCCGACGGTATAACCATGAATGGCGGTAGTATGGGTCGACGAGCGCATCTTGAGCACCACAATCGCCCGCTGGATTGCGCTGTCGATTTCCAGGTAACGCAGCATCACCAACGTATCGACGACAAATGACAGGCGGCCTTTTTCCTGGCTGGTGTAATCGGAGCGCATTTCTTCGCCCAGGTACAGCGCGGTGATACCTTCGCGGCGGAAGGCGCTGATCACCTGGTGATAAACGCGGCGCAGTTCGTGATCGTTGTGGATCAACTGTGTAAAATGCGTCAGACTGTCGATGACCACCCGCTGAATCCCATGCTGCTGAAGAGTACGCACGATGTTACTTTCGGGCGTCATCAGGCTTTGCAGCAGCACTTTAGGCGATGTGAAGATCATCCGCAGTTGGCCTTGTTCTTCGAGCGCCGGCAGATTCCAGCCCACGCTGGCCGCGTCGCGGTAGAGCGATTGGGGAAATTCCTCAAACGAGATGAACAAGCCGGGCTGATTCTGGCGCACGCCTTCTAATAGATACTGGAGTCCGAACGTGGTTTTACCTGTGCCGGGCGCGCCGCGCAGCAGCACCGCCGACTCCCGGATAAAACCGCCGCCCGCCATTTCGTCAAAATGGGGAATGCCGCTGGTGATACGATCCGGGTTTGCCATAGAATGCTCCTGCCTGATATGTCCTAATCTAGTATGGATGATTCTGGATTAACTCTACTATTGCCACATTTGTCTGGCAAGTATTGCCTGTCTGAATGCTGATCTTGTCTGACACTGGCCCGCCGGTTGGCCCTAACACCTGCAAGGTATAGGTTGCCGTGCGCGGGGCGGCGCCCAGTTCAAATTCAAAACCCGATATGCCCCACCCGGCGGCTGATCCTGAAAACTGCACATTGCGATAGTTTTCGCCCACTAACTCAATTGCCAGCCCAGCCAGCGGTTCGCCGGACAGCCCGGCGACCGTTCCGGCGATGCTCAACCATTGGCAGCCCTGCGCATTTGTGTTCGGCTCATACCGTATCGGAGCGTTGATAAACGGGAACGGCGCGAGGGTCGCGGCGGCGGCAGGAATGGCCGTCGGGAAGTCGGACGCGGGCGTTGCAGCGATGGTATTGCCGCTGCCATCATCCAGCACCGGGGCCGTCGTGGCAACCGGCGGCAGTGGTTCGACTCCTGGCATAACGGGCGTTGGGCTGGTGGTCGGGGTTGGTGTATCGGTTGGCGTCGCCGTTGCTGTTGCGGTGCCGGTAGCGGTGGCGGTGCCGGTGGCAGTCGGTGTATCCGTCGCGGTAGCCGTGTTCGTGATCGTCGCCGACGGTGTGAGAGTCGGCGGCACGATCAGCGGGACATTGGTGGGCGGCGGCAGTGGATTCAGCGGCGTGTTGGGGTCGTTGATGATCAAAACAATCATCGCCGCCACGCCAACAGTAAGCACGACAAAAACTGCCGTGATGACATCAAAAATCCCGGCTCGGCTGGCGTTCACCCGCTGTTCCCACCCTTAGCTTAAACGCCCGCCTTACGACGGGCGCGTTCGAATAAAATTGACTACTGCCAGATTTTGCTGGCACGAGTTCGGGAAAACAATCTGCACGGTATCTGATACCTGCTGATTGTCTATCCACAGGTCGATATAATAACGCTCGGTATTGGTCAGAGCGGCCACCTGAATTTCCCATCCCGAAGGGCCATAGGCCATGTTGGTCCCACTGAGGGTGGATTGTTCAGCAAGCGTATCTCCGCGCACCCGTATCTGCACTCCCGCGATAGGCTCGGCGCGATCCGTCGTCACCTGCCCACCGATTCCTTGCCAATTGCAGCCTGCCGCGTTGGTGGCCTGCCGCAAACTAATAGATCCGGGCTGGACGATATAGGGAAATTCCGGCGTAGAAGTGGCTGTTGGCCCGGTGGGAGTATAGGTAGGCGTCCAGGTCGCCGATGGCGTGGGCGTAAGCGTCTTGGTCGGTGTAAAGGTCGGCGGCTGTAGGGTATTGGTCGGCGATGGTGTAACGGTGGCCGACGGCGTAAAGGTGCCCGTGATCGACGGCGTAAAGGTAATCGACGGCGTCATCGTAGCCGTATTGGTTGCGCTCGGCTGCGGCGGCGTTTCAGTCGGTGTCGATGAGGGCGTAAAGGTGTTAGTCGGCGTGGCTGTCAGCGATGGTGTCCACGATGGTTTGGGTGTAGGGGAAGCCAATGCCGCCACCGTTGGTATCACCTGGGTGGGTTTCGGCGCAAAAAAAGGTGGTTCCATCGCATCTGTCGCGATGTTAAACATTAACCCGGCCATGATCACTGTCAGGATCACAAAAACGAACGTGAGACAGTTAAAAAACAGGTTTTTCCCCCGGCTCATGGATCGCTCCCGCGCTACTGGTTGGCTGCTGTTGTAGGAACCGCCTCTGGTGCTGTCGCCGCTGGTGGTGTGGGCGAAGGAGTCAGAGTCGGCGGAACAAGCTGGGTGGGTGCAATCAGGGTGTTTTTCGGCGCAAAGATCGGCGCTTCCATCGACCCACTGGCGACCGCCAGCACCACCATACCAATCACCACCGTCAGTATCAGAAAAATCACCGTTATTGTGTTAAAAAACAAGTTGGTTCCTTGCCCCATACAACCCCCTTGTGTGTGCTATCTGTTTACCCGGCTGTCCCAACGAACCGCTCGATCACCGCCGTCTGGCGCTGGTTGTCGAGCCAGGACACAAATGCCTGCTGTTTTTTCTCGGCCAATGCGGCTGCCGACAATGGGCGATCTTCTACCCGCTCTAACACCTGTATCACATGGTATCCCAGGCTGCTGCGCACCGGCTCGGCGCTAACCTGCCCCGGTTGCAGCGCAAAAATCGCCGCTTCAACCTCGACTTGCAGCAAAACGCCTTCACTTACCCAGTCCAGATCACCCCCAGCAGCCGCCGTTGATGTGTCAAGCGAATACTGCACCGCCAGTTGGGCAAAATCTTCACCTTGTTGAATCCGCGTCAGCAGTTGGCGGGCGGATCCTTCATCGGATACCAGGATATGCCGTGCATGAACCTGCGCCGAATAGGGCGACACGTTCGCAACAACCTGGCTTAACTTTTGGGCCAGAAGCATCCCGCGAGTCACGGCGCGGTATTCGTCCATAGTATACATTTGCGCCGCGATCACGTCCGCGAACGTTTGACCGTTGGCGGCAGCGATTTCGGATTGCGCCGCCAGTTCAGCGTCAATCTCTGCATCAGATACCACCAGTCCTTCACGCGCGGCGGCTTGTTCCATCAAAAGCTGGTCGATCATCGTCTGCAACACCAGGTCATCAAAAGCCGCCTGGGTTGCCGGTTGGACATCTTGCCCGATGGCGCGCCGGTCACGCTCGCGCTGAAATTCTGCCAGGGTGATTGGCTGCCCGTTCACCCGCGCCGCGACGGGGTCCTCTGCTTGTGCGGCGCCCTGGACCTGCGGTGTTTCAGCGCTGGCCGGGGCAGGTGATTGTTGTTCCGATGAACTATCGGTAGTATTCGCAGCTTCGTCCGGTGATTTGTCATCACCCCCAGCGCACGCCGCCAGGAGTATCACCAACACGACCCATACGGCTGTCAGCCGCGTAAAACGAGCTAATAAAGATCGAAATGAGCGCACGCCAGTTTCCCTCAAGTGAATTTAGAGTTTAATCTTACGCTCCCTATTATGCAAAGAGGGCGGGCTGCTGGCAAGTCGTACCTATCTCCCCCCACCCCCTGATCCCATCCTCACGATGGGAGGGAAGAGGAAACCCCCTTCTCCCGCAAGGGGAGAAGGAGTCGGGAAATGAGGGGAAAATGGATACTACCGGGGTACGGGTGACCCCTGTACTTCGCGCACATAGGCAAACGTCATCGGGCGGCGTTTGGTTTCATTGAAGTAAAGTTTGGCGAGGCCATCTTGTATGGCAGTCGTCAAATTGCCGCCGGGACGGGAGCGCACAATATCAGTGATCACCTGATTCGACATTTCGACTAACCACGATGATTCGCGCAGATAGACAAACCCGCGCGAAACAATGTCTGGGGGTTCGGCCAGTTCGCCGGTCTTCTGATCGAGCAGGACCATCACGCTGACAAAACCATCCCGACCCAGGTTTTCGCGGTCACGCATAACAATCGGGCCAATATCACCCACGCCTTTACCATCGACAAACACATATCCGCCCGGTATACGCTGCCCAATTTCCAGTGTGTCAGCGGTCAAGAATATCTCGGTACCGTTTTCGACTACAGCGGTATTTTCCGCCGGGATGCCGAGTTCCTGAGCGATCTGGCTGTGCTGCACCAGGTGGCGTAGTTCGCCATGAACCGGGATAAAAAACTTGGGGCGGATCAGGTTGATCAGCAGTTTGAGTTCTTCGCGGCGGGCATGGCCGGAGACATGCACGAGCGCTATCCGGTCATAGACCACATTGGCCCCGCGCTGGATCAATTTATTGATCGTGCGGTGGACCGATTCTTCGTTGCCAGGGATGGGGTGGGCGGACATGATCACGGTATCGCCCTTCTCGATTTCGAGCTGGCGGTGCTGTCCCCCGGCCAACCGCCCCAAAACTGCCGATGGCTCGCCCTGCGTGCCCGTCGCCATAATAGCGATCTCGTTCGGCGGGATTTTATTGGTTTTGTCCAGCGGGATCAGCAGATCTTTGGGCAGGTTAAGATAGCCCAATTTGGACGCCACCTTGATGTATTCGGTCATGCTGTGACCGGCGACCGCCAGCTTGCGCCCATGACGCTGTGCGGCGGCGGCCACTTGTTGAATACGGGAGATATGAGATGCAAACGTAGCCACAATGATCCGGCCCTGGACCTGACCGAACACTTCGTCAAACGCTTTTTCGATCACGTTTTCCGATGGAGTCCAACCATCTTGATCGGCGTTGGTGCTGTCTGAGAGCAGGGCCAACACGCCCCGGCGTGAAAATTCGGACAGTTTGGCAAAGTCTGGGGGCCAACCATCTACCGGCGTGTGATCGAACTTAAAATCGCCCGAATGCACCACCAGACCCACCGGCGTATTGATACCTACACCGATGCTGTCGGGGATGCTGTGGCAGACATGAAAGGTTTCTACACTGAACGGGCCGAGACTCAGCACATCTCCGGCTTTGATGACATGCAGCGGGTGGTCTTGATGTTTGAACTCGCGCATCTTGATTTCGAGCAGCCCAGCAGTAAGCTGGGTGGCATATACCGGGGCCTTGATATGATCGAGGACATGACCGATAGCACCCGTGTGATCTTCATGGCCGTGAGTGATTACGATGCCGTGAATCCGCAGGCCGTGTTCCTGCATCCGGTTCACCACGTATTGAAAATCGGGGATGATGTAGTCAATACCGAGCATATCGTTTTCGGGGAACATGATGCCCGCATCGAGGATAATCGCCTCGTTTTGGTATTCGAACATCGTCATGTTCTTGCCGATCTCCCCCAGTCCACCCAGGGGGAGAATCCGTAATTTACCAGGTGATGGCATAACAAACTCCTTTAGGGGCGCGTCGGGCGTCCCTTAGCTTTGAGGATAGAATTGTTGCTCAAACGAAGTCTGCTCAGACTCCGTGTAAGTTCAGTGACCAGTTACGTTGATTTTAGCGCATGATACAGCATAAAAGCGAGGAAAAAACTCCTCGCTGATGATTTGCTGAGGGAACTATCCAGTTATGGAGAGGGTTGAACGAAGACGGGTGAGCTATTCGGCCTGGACACACACAGCATACAATCCGCGCTGCGTTTCTTCAAGCTGGAAGGTCACGACCATACCACGCTGCAAGCCGCGCACGCCCAATCCCCGAATGGACGAATAACGCACCTGCACTTCGCGACCATCCGGCAGCATAATCGTACCGCCACCAGCATATTTATCGTAGGCCTTGACTGTTCCCTGATATCGAGTCATTGTCGTCATTCAGACTATCCCCCTGAACCGAGAGATTAGATAATTAAATGTTTAAAATTTCTAATCTCATTTTACCTTGACGTGCCAACCCTTGCATTAAAAAATTGAAAAGATATTGTTAAGGAATCTTCATTGAACTGCTGCCTGTGCATCAGCTTAAATCGGTAAACTGATCAGACTGGGGGATCTACCCTGCGACCAATACGAGAGAAAAACACATCTTTCCCTGCTCTGGTTTATGTTGTGAAACCCCTCACAACCATTAAGACAGAGTTGTGAGGGGGTGGGTTCGGACGTTATCGCTAACGTAAAGCGCTTTTGACCTCAACCGGTGTGACGAATACACGATCAACCGGCGTGACTGGGCCAGTGATCTCGAACTGCCCTGACAACCGGATGTCTTCGGATGAACTGCCGACCATCACCTCGACCTGCCCCGGCTCGACGACAAACGCCATATCGAGGTTGAGGAATCCGATCTGTGCGGCTGGCACATGGAATGTGACGGTCTGGCTTTCCTGAGGTTGCAGCGTCAGGCGGATAAAGCCTTTCAACTCTTTGACCGGACGTGTCACACTGCCAATGCAGTCATGCAGGTAGAGCTGCACCACTTCATCACCCTGGCGTGAGCCAATATTTTTGACATCCAGGCTGATCGTTACCGTATCATGCGCGCCCACTTGATCCGGACTGATGCTCAGGTTGGAATATTCAAAACAGGTGTAGCTCAGCCCATGCCCAAAGGGGAACTGCGGCGAAGTCGGCATATCGCAGTAATCACCATGCCAGTGGCTGCGTCCCCCAGACGGCTTGTGGCTGTAGAAGACCGGAATCTGCGCCGACGAACGCGGGAATGACATCGGCAGTTTTCCGCCGGGATTGGCTACGCCGAACAACACATCTGCTATGGCGGTTCCCCCTTCTTGAGCGGGCAGCCAACCGACCAGCACCGCCGGGACATGTTCCGCAATCCAGGGGATAGCCAGCGGGCGGCCATTGGTCAAGACGACGATCACAGGGGTCCCGGTGGCATAGATCGCTTCGACGAGCTGCTGCTGAACACCGGGCAGTCCCACATCCGCCCGATCAATCGATTCGCCGGTCGTGCAGCCTTTCGCCAGCCCGGATTTTTCGCCAACAACAACAATTGCCACTTTGGCTTTTTTCGCCGCCTGAATCGCTTCCTCAAATCCGGATGTATCGTTCCCGATTAATTCACAGCCCTGTGCATAATAGACCTTCGTTTGGGACGAAACAGTTTGCTTGATGCCTTCCAGGACAGACACCGAGGGCGGGAAGTGGTCAAGAATGCTGTCGCCGTGAATATCCTGCATCGGATTAGGCGAATCCATATTCACATCGGCGATAAACACCCCTTCCATGTGCGAGGGGTAGTGATAATCACCCTGCAACGCGCGGATTGAATCGGCGCTAGGGCCGATCACTGCCACCGATTCAAGATTGGCGGGCAGCGGCAGCAGGTTGTCCACGTTTTTCAGCAGTACCATCGATTTTTGCGCGAGCTTAAGCGAAAGTGCGCGCTGTTCGGGGGTGTTAAAGACTTCCGGCGCATAGCCTGCGTCTACATAAGGCTGTTCAAACAGGCCCAACTCAAACTTGATGCGCAGCCCCCGGCTGACTGCCGTATCGATCAACGCCATGCTGACTTTGCCCTGTTCTACGGCGCGGCGCAGCGGCTCGCCATAACAATCGAGGGCGGGCAGTTCGATATCGATCCCGGCTTCCATGGCGATCTGGGCCGCTTCTTCGGCGTTGTGGGCGATACCGTGATAGGTATACAAGGCGTTGATCGTAAAATAGTCCGATACCAGCACACCATCAAAACCCATCTGCCCCCGCAGAATATCGGTCAATAGCTCTTTAGATGCGCCGCAGGGAATACCATCCATCTCATGATAGGCATTCATCACTGTGGCGACTTTTGTTTCTTGGATAGCCGCCAGGAAGGGGAGTAGATAGACGTCCCACAATTCACGTAAGGAAATATGCGCGGGCGCCCAGTTCATTCCACCCTCGGACATCGCGTAGCCTACAAAATGTTTGGCCGTCGCCGCGATTCCCTGGCGCAGATCGTCATTTTGAATCCCTTTAATATAGGCGCAGCCCATCCGCGAGATCAAATAGGGGTCTTCGCCGAAAGTCTCTTCCACACGCCCCCAGCGAGCATCCCGCGCCACATCCAACACCGGAGCGAGCGTGTGGTGAGCGCCTACCGCCCGCATCTGGAGGCGGATCACCTTCGTCATTTCCTCGATGAGTTCTGGCTCCCAGGAGGCCCCTAAGCCTATCGCCTGAGGGAAGGTGGTCGCGCCGCGCGCCAGGTAGCCCGCGCAGCTTTCTTCATGCACAACCCCTGGAATACCTAGGCGAGTATTTTCAATCAGATACCGCTGAATTTGATTCGCTAATGCGGCACTGCCTGCCGGTTTCAGCAGCGATGCTGCCCCGATGCGTGAAATATGGCCGATGCCGTGTGGAATTTTGCCTGCGGCTTTGTCTGGCAAAAAAGCACGCTGGCTGTCAATCATGTCGGTGATCCACACTCCGGCTAACTGGGCGATTTTTTCATCCAAAGACATCTGGGACAGCAGATCCGCCACCCGTTCATCGATAGATCGTGTTGAATCTTTATAAATGCTCATCGTGTTTTCCTGTTGTTAGATAAAGCAATACCGGTCCGGATAGGGAACCGGCTTAAAATATCTAAGCAAACGCACGCGGCTGCCCGCAATCGTCGCCCGCCGTGAATTGATCTTCTCGTCTCAATGAGATAATGGATTTGAGGGGCGCCGCAAACAGCGCCCCCATCCTTGCCTGACCCGCTTACACACTACCCCTTTAGTTCTCCCCCAGTCAGGCCAGTGACGATGTATTTTTCTGTCATCAGGTAAAAGAAAACGGCTGGGATAATGAGAATCGTGACATAAGCCATGACCCGCGCCCAGTCCGTACCGAATTGGCCCTGATACTGCATCACGCCTAAGGGCAGCGGCCATTTTTTAGGATCGGTCAGAACCAGGAGCGGCAGAAAATACTCATTCCAGCCTGCGATAATTTGCAAGGTAGCCACTGATGCGATGGCTGGGCGAGCCAGCGGCAGCAGGATAAACCGGAAAAATCCAATGCGGGTGCAGCCGTCAATATAAGCCGCATCCTCAAGTTCAATAGGAACTGCGCGGAAGAACGTGCGCAGAATGATCACGCTTCCCGGCAGACCAAACGCTACTAATGGGAAAATGACGCCCCACAGGTTGTTAATCAATCCCATGTCGCGTACCTGGATGAAGACGGGCAGCAGGGCGACCACGACGGGAAACAACAACCCAATCGAGAGAATGTTAAAGACAATTTCACGACCAAAGAACTTGATGCGGCTGAACGCGAAAGCCAATAGACTGGCCAACGAAATATTTAAGACGGTCACGCCAGCAGTGATAAGCAGGCTATTGACTGCTGACTGCCAGAAGCTGTTGTCTTCCAAAATCCCGGTGTAGTGCTGCCATTGAATGTTTTCGTGAGGCAGTGCGAATGGCTTTGACAAAAAGTCGCCATTGGTGCGTAAGCTGCCCGAAACTGCTGTGAATACCGGGGCCATGATGATCAGGCTAAGCGTGATCAGGATGAGATATCTCCCCAGATTACCCGGCAGCCTGTGAATATTCTTAAAGGTTCTCAATTGCATGATGTTGTTCATGAATGTTTCTCCCGCCTACGCCATATCCCCATAGTCTTGTTTCATGATGATCCGTTGATAGCCAATTGAGAATATCAGCGTGATTGCAAACAGAATCATGGCGGTAGCACTGCCATAGCCCAGTTTGAAATTTTTGATACCGTATTTATAGAGGAAAGTGGTGATCACCTGGCTAGAATTGACCGGGCCGCCCTGGGTCAATACCCAGATGATGACCAGTTGTTGGAATGAGCCGAGGATAGACAGGAAAACTGTCAACCGGATTGTGCTTCCCATCAGGGGCAGGGTGATATAACGCAGTACACGTTTTTCGTCGGCGCCATCTATGCGAGCCGCATCTTCATGATCTTTTGAGACTGCTTGCAGCCCGGCCATATACAAGATCATGTGGAAACCGAAGTATTTCCAGGTGATCACGGCAAAAATGGAATAGAGCACGACATCTTTATCGGCCAGCCACCCCACCGTATCGTAGCCAGGAATATTGCTCAGGATCACGTTCACCAGGCCGTCAGAACTGGGGTGCAGCACATAACGCCAAATGATAGCGGTGATGACTTCTGAAAAAACGAAGGGGATAAACAAGATCGTTCGGAACAGTCGTCTGCCGAACAGCTTTCCTCGCCCGACCATCAAGGCCATCGCCATCGCCAGGGGAAGCTGGATGCCCAACGACATCACCATAATCTGGAAACTGTGCTGGACCGAGCTTTGGAATACCTTGTTTTCAAACAGCAGCCTGTAATTGTCTAGGCCGACGTAATTTTGCAGAGGACCGAAGCCGTTCCAATCATAGAGGCTGTAGCGGGCCGACTGAAAAATGGGGATGAGAAGGAAGAGAAAAAAGACAACCATCCCAGGCACAATGCATAGTAATACAGTGAATGTTTTGCCGATTTCGCGGCGAAACCTTTCGCTGACGATCTTCTCGCCTGCGCCGGATAATATGCCGGAACGTGTTGCAGCCATGGACTTATTCCTTGATTAACAACTGGTCGAACGTTAATATTCTAAATGGGGAAGGTACAGAGACGCTTGATCTTTGAGGAAAGCAGCATCTCCGCACCTTCCGTTTTTATTCTATTGTGTTATTCAGCCAGCTCCATCGCTGCTACATCTTCAATGGTCGCTGCGGCATCCTCAGGAGAGAGTGTTCCCGCAAAGAGACCTTCGACGCCATCAAGCACGGCGGTGGCAACCGCCGGGGGCAGGAATTGGTCGTAATAAAGCTGGAAGTACGGGGCTTCGTTACGAGCCTGGATGATTTGCAGGGCGATTGGATCGGTAATGGCGACTTCGGCTGCACCCACCGTCGGGATGATATTCAGCGGAGAAGTAACCAGAGCGGTCTGATTCTCAACATTGGTGAGGAACTTCAGGAAGTCTACCGCTTCGTCTGGGGCATTTGCGCCAACGGAAAAACCATCGCCACCACCCAGCACATCATTGGCATTGCCCGCGCCGCCTTCAATGACGGGGAAGGGGAACCAGCCGAGCTGAGGAACGAGTACTTCGGCTTTTGCGGCATCGCTGCCCTGATACGCACCCACTGCCCACTGGCCCATCAGTTCCATGGCGGCAGCCTGGTCGAGCATCTGGACCTGGGAGTCACCGTAGTTCATGCCCAGGTAGCCTTCGGAGAAGGGTTCGAGATCAACCAACTGTTTGATGTCCGCACCGGCCTTCACAAATGGATCATCGGTAAAGGCACCTTCGCGGTTGTATGCCTTGAGGAAAGCATCCTGTCCGCCTTCACGGATCGCGGTGTACACCCACCAGAAGTGAGCCGGCCAACGGTCGGCAGCGCCGACAGCGATAGGCGCAACGCCCGACGCCTTCAAAGCCTCAACAGCGGCGATGAATTCGGTCCAGGTCGCGGGGGGAACTTCGGGATCAAGCCCGGCTTGCTCGAAGAGGACTTTGTTATAGAAAATACCAACGGCACCCCAGGTGTAGGGAACGCCATAGTATTCGCCGTCTTGGCCGTAGAGTTCGAGCGCGGCTTTGGCAGAGAAGGAGTCTTTCCATTCGCCTTCGAGTTCAGGGGCGATATTGCGAACCAAACCAGCTTCGGCATACTGCCACAGTACACCACCACCCCAACTGCGGAAAATATCGGGGGGATCACCCGCCTGCATCACCGTCACCAGACGAGCTTTGAAGGCTTCATTTTCCAGAATAGTGATTTCAATTTCTACGTTCGGGTTCTGGGCCATATAAGCATCAGCAATGGCTTGCCAGGTAGCGCTCTGAGCATCAGACGTATCAATGTGCCACCAGGTGATTTTTACTTTATCCTGAGCCGAGGCCGCGCCGAGTGCCGGCACGAGCGAGGCCACCAGGACCACAATCAAAAACAGAGCGATTTTCTTAGACATGTGTTTTAGACTCCTTGTTAGGCTAACTTATTTACTTTTTACTGAGTGAACGAAGTCGGCTTGACACTTAATTCAATCGAGTGGGCACACCTCCTTTGGGTCACTTCATGGGCCGACACGAATCACGAATAATTAGATTGGTAGATAACGTCACACGCCGAGGCGTGGTCTGGGAGGTTTCGATTTGGTCAACTAACATCCGCACGGCGATCCGCCCCATCTGATCGAGCGGCTGCCGGACGGTGGTCAGGCGCGGGTAGGTGATTGAAGCCTGCGGAATATCATCAAACCCGATCACTGACATCTCATCCGGCACGGAGAGTCCTTCATCGCGCAGGGCTTCGACCGCACCCATCGCCGCCAGGTCGTTCGATGCGAAAATGGCGGTGGGCAGGGGAGAGAGTTGCAGCAGTTTTTGGGTTGCCTGGTATCCGTTGTGCTGCGCAAAATCGCCTTCGACGACCAACGCCGGATTATACGAAATCTGGTGATCCAGCAGGGCCGCTTTATACCCTTCCAGGCGTTCGCCCGCGCTGCTCAAACCCATCAAGCCAGTGATCAGGCCGATCCGCGTGTGTCCCAATTCAATCAAATACCGGGTAGCATCATACGCGCCCTGCCAGTTAGTGCTGTCCACCACCGAACTGCTGTTGGTGGGATCAATCTGATCAATCAGCACATAGGGGAAATTTTGTTGTTTGAGAGTCTGAATATAGGTGGTGGTCAACAACGGCACAATGAGCAGCAGACCATCAGCCAGCCCTCTGGTTAGTTTGAGCGCGTAAGAGGCTTCACGGTGCAAATCGCGGCGGGTGGTGTAGAGCAGCAGATCATAACGCAGGCGGACGATCTCTTCGTCGATCCCGCGTGCGATCTCGCTGATATAGCCGTTATCTAAGCCCGGAACGACCAACCCAATGACGTTGGATTTGCCCCCGGCGAGGCTGCGTGCCTGTTGATTGACAACATATCCCAGGTCTTGAACAGCGGCAAGCACCCGTTGGCGGGTGTCTTCTTTGACAAATTCATAGCCGCTGAGAACGCGAGAAACCGTCGAATAGGAAACACCCGCTTCGCGCGCCACATCTAAGATGGTAATGCTAGAGGGTTTTTCTGAATTGCGGTTTCCCATAAAATCTATCCTGGGCTTACATAATATTTTGCAAACGCTTGCAAAGCCGGTGAAAATAAATGGCCTGCTCCCGAACCACAAAAAGACTACTGAACAGGCCGTAAGATTAAAACCAACATCCTGCTGGGCTTTGATTGAATATTTATTTTGCAAACGCTTGCAATCAGTGTAGCACGATTTTGAAAACTTTGTCAAGCACTTAGTAAAAAAAGATCAGATAGGTCTAATCCGCCGGTTCGTTTTCTTTGAAATCGTTTTTGAATTCTTCGTAGATGCGGTCCAGTCCTATCTTGATACGGCGCTGAATACTTTCAAGATCGGCTTCATGATAGGGGAAT
>JACRBK010000511.1 GCA_016234525.1 Chloroflexota bacterium | reverse complement strand
GTGTCCGAGCCTGTGCCGAGGTCCGTCGCGCCGACCAGCAGGTTAAACGAGCCATCATCGTTAATCTTGATGCTAGCTGCGCCCATATCCAGCCGGGGGATCGCCGTCCCCTGCATCACACACGCCACGCCGATTCCCCGGCGCAGATGCGGCTTGCCAGGAACCATGTGCCAGTCAGGATTTTCAAATTTCTCAGCCCAACCAATCGCCGCCGCGCCCTGTTCCACACATTCGGGCAGCGCGCATGAGGTAATATATTCGGGTGCGCCTTCGCGTCCTTCGCTCCAGGCTTTGCTGACCGGGTGTTCGTCGCCGGTTTTGATTGCATTTTTCAGGCGGAACTCCAGTGGATCAAAACCCATTTCGCGGGCGATCCACTCGGCCTGCTGCTCGACGGCCCAAAATCCCTGCGGCACACCATAACCCCGGTACGCGCCACTAGGCGGGGTGTTGGTATACACCACATCGGCATGGAACTTAATATTCGGCGCGTTATAAAATGCCATCGATTTATGACCCGTGTTGCCCGCCACCGTCATCGCGTGGCTGCCATACGCGCCGGTATCACTGATCAGGTGCATGGCATTCGCCACCATACGCCCATCATTCATCACGCCGGTTTTGAGCGTAACTACCATCGGGTGGCGCGAGCGGCTGGCGTAAAATTCTTCGGTGCGCGTATATTCGAACCGGACCGGGCGGCCTGTCACAATCGTCAGGTGAGCGCAAATATCTTCGATCAGAATCTCCTGCTTAACGCCGAACCCGCCGCCGATACGTGGTTTTATCACCCGTATACGTTTTTCGGACAGTCCTAACACGGGAGCCAAAATGCGGCGCACATGGAACGGAACCTGTGTGCTGGTGCGGATCACGAGGCGATCATCTTCATCCCACCACGTCACGACGACGTGCGGTTCGAGCGGAGTCTGCTGGACTTTGGGGCTGTAATAAGTGCGCTCAAAAACCCGATCTGCCTGGGCGAAACCCGCTTCAACGTCGCCCACCTGCCATTCGATCACCGTCGCCAGATTCCGCGATTTGTCTTCGATCAACCAGCTTTCCGGCTCATCATGCAGCACTGGCGCACCAGAATTCATACTCTCACGCGGATCAAAGACGGCGGGCAGAAGTTCGTACTCGACTTCGATCAGGCCCAATGCCCGCAGCGCGATCTCCTCCGTCTCAGCGGCAACCGCTGCCACACGATCCCCGACAAAACGCATCCGGCTGTCCAGGCTGTAGTTATCGTGCGGCCCTGGCTCCGGGTGGCTCTGCCCAGCAGTGGTATAAGCTACACGCGGCACATCTTGATAGGTCAGCACGGCATGAACGCCCGGCAGCGCGCGCGCCCGGCTGGTGTCAATCTGTTTGATCAGCGCGTGGGCGTGCGGGCTGAGCAGAAGTTTGCCGACCAGCATCCCACGTTTTTCAATATCGTCGGTAAAAGCCGGGTGGCCCTGGACCAGTTTACGCGCATCAACCTTCTGCACGGGTTTTCCCACCTGCTGCAAGGTGTCGATTTCGGGCGCGACGACCATCAGCGGCAGGGTGCGCGTCCGCATCGTTCCATCGTCGCCGTTGGATTCGGACGGTAAAATATTCTGAGGGGAACCAAATAATCCTGGCGGGGCAGGAATCCCGCGCTCACCGCCAATGGGTGGCACAGCCTCACCACGCATCACGGCTGCGGCCCGCAGAACCGCTTCCACCGGCTTGACATAGCCCGTGCAGCGGCACAATACTCCAGCCAGCGCCTCGCGCACTTCAGCTTCGGTGGGGTCGAGCGTGCGATCTAACAAGGCTTTCGCCGCCAGCACCATCGCCGGGGTGCAGTAGCCGCATTGAATCGCGCCGGTTTCGATAAATGCCGTCTGGATGGGATGCAGCGGCTCGGTCCCGCGCCAGCCGCGCTCCTGCGCCCCGCCGATACCCTCCACCGTCACGACCTGGCGCCCCTGAACCTGGACCGCCAGGATCAGCGATGAAACCACCGGCTTACCGTCCAACAGCACCAGATCGGATCCAGTCTGGCCCTGGTCATCGCCATATTTGACACTCAGCACCCCGTTACGGCGGAGCATTCTGAATAAACTTTCATTCGGGGCAGCCTCAAAAGCTGCCGTTTGACCGTTTAAAGTAAAACTAATTTTCACTGCCCGATCTCCTCAACTGTAACTTCTCCAATAAACAGGCGGCGATCAGGATCAGTGTCCTGACCGGCTACCGGATAACGATCCCCGGTACGCGCCTCGAACATGCCCACTGCCACCCGGTAAATTCCCGGCGGTAAATCGTCCGGCAGGGGAACGATAAACTCATCGTGAATAACTCCGGGCAGCCAGTTGCCCGGCGGCCAAACGCCTCTCATCGGACGTAAAACGACCTGGGCGGCGGGTTCGGTGTTCAGATTAGACTGATTATACAAATGAATAAAAACTACGCCGTCCCCGGACTGTGGCGCAGGCCCCAACCAATCCAGGCGGACACGCACCTGACCCGGTTCCAGTGTCAGCGCCGCGTCCAACAACTTAACCTGACCGGCTGATCCAAATGTCGCAAACGGTTCGGCCTGCACGGCTTCAGGTGTGGCGAACTTTCCTTGATAGGCCCAGTGATAATACGGCAAATAAGCGGCTGTTTTGGGATCGTCAATCTGTGGTTCGATCCGAATCCGCGTGTGGCTGCTGGTGATATATTCCGCCGGGATCAAGGTCACGATTTCGAGCCAGCGACCCGGCATTTCGGGCTGAACACGCTGCTCCCAGCGCTCACCGTTAATGTAGATATCCAGCGGCACACTGGCGCGACCATGCACCCGCGTGATCAGGATCAGATCTTCACCGGGTCGCGTGTGCAGATCAAATTCTTCGCCGCCGGTGATCACGCGCCCGCCGTCTACCGCCCAACAGTCCAGCTCTGTCAGCCCACAAGCTTGGTAAACGTGGCGGTAGACTTCGGTCACAAAACCGGGCGGAGATTGATCTTGCCACCAGCGATAAGCATGATCGGCCTCACTGTCGAGATCAGCCACATCAATTTGATCAACCAGCCGCATTCCGTCCAGATAATCCAGCGTGATCGCCTGCGCGACCTGTTCTTGGGCGCGTGTCGCCGACCAATCCGCCCGGTAGACGGCCTGATAATCCGTCGCCGACGCGACATTATACCGGGGGAGCTTCACCGGAAATTCGGCTAAAACCTCACCAAATACCCCTGCATTCAGCAGGTAACGCAGCCCCTGCACATCGGGATAGATAGCAAAATAATCGGGGCGATATTCGCTGGCGGATAGATGCTCATAGATCGCGCCGGGACCCTGCCGCCACGATGGCGCCGGGCCAGGCGTGGTCAGCCCTACCACATCGTACAGGGCGCGATCTCCAAAGTAGCGAACCAGACCGACATCATGCACGCCGATACGGGCATCCTCCGGCAAATTCTCGCCGATCCAGCGCGCCATCGGAACCTGCTGATCACGCACGACGCGCACGTTATCGACATAATTTTGGGCGAATGACTGAGTCGTGAACAGGGTTCCAATTAGAATCACCGCTGGCACCGCCCACTGAAGCAGCCGCCATTTAGACCGCGCCATTGTTTCGGACAGCGGGGCGATCACCCACGCAGCAGCGGGATAAAACAGCGCCATGATGGGAAGCTGGTAACGTTTGAACTGCCAGAACGCCGTATCCAACGTGGCAACTGCCGCGCTCAGCGCGATGATCCAGGCCAGCATCACCACCGCTATATTCAGACGCCGCCTGCGCCACGCCCACCATACGCCGATTAACAGCACTGCCAGCGCCGACGGCCCTATTAGGCTGACGGTAAATGTTCCAAAATCAGGGCTTTCTCCGGTCAAGAGTTGCAACCACATACGCCCGAAAAATTCCAGGCATTTCGACAACCGATCCGCTAATGGTTGGCTGGTGTTATACAGATGCGACTTGGCCTGCATCCCTGAGGATGAGGCGCTGCCCGTCGCCAGCAGGTTGATCGCGGGCTGGATCAACCCGGCGGCTAACGGCAAAGCCAACTCTATCGTTCGCCGGAGACGATCTTTACGTCCCTGCGGCCAGGAATTGAGGGCCAGCGCCAGCACGCCCAACCCGGCCAGGATCAAACCCTCAGGGCGGATCAAGACCATCAGCAGCGAAGCCAGGATCCCACGCCGGAACCATCCGCGCTGGATGCAGTAGAACGCCAGCAGCACCGAAAACACAAATAACGATGTTTCCATGCCGCTGAGCGCCGCCCAGATGAACGGCCCGGTCAGCACAAAAGCCAGCGCAATTACCCACGCATACGGGTTCTTTTGATCAGGCGTGAGGCTCAGCAGCAGCGGGCTGTAACACCCGATGCGATACACCAGCCAGGACGATCCTATAAAACAGATCACGCCAATAGCTAACGCCCAATAAGCCAGCGACCACCCGCTAAACCCAACCAGATAACCCAAAGCCAGCAGCAGCGGGTAAAGCAG
>JACRBK010000507.1 GCA_016234525.1 Chloroflexota bacterium | reverse complement strand
TTCAGGCAGCGCGGGATAGACGGTTTCCCAGTATTCGTAAGAAAAAGCGTCGAGCGCGACCAATGTCAGACCATAAGCGGCATCCGTCGGATCGGCAGACAGATCATATTCCTCGCCCAGAGCGGCCAACCCGTCATTATACGCGGTCAAGGCGGCATCAGTAATGGTAAGTTCTTCCTCTGTGCAGGCGAGCAGGCTACCATCGTCTTGTGCATACGACACAGGAATCAACATAACGAGCAGGCTTAACAAAAGAACAGCAATCCCGAATTTACGCATAGTTTGGCTCCTTGTAAGGCTTCGATGGATAGAAGTATTGAGGCATAGATGCAGGCCACGATCTTGATCCTAAATTAAAACTGAGCGGATGCCCAAAATCTATCTAAGACAATACTGGGATTGATCAAGCAAACAGTACACTTTGGGCCAGTAATCGGTTACACTAGGATGGAGTTGAGCGGAACCCATGTAAGGTGAATGTATAATGGCTACTAAAGAACAAGACCCTAAAACCACGGAGGGCGAGGAAATCAGCGCCCCTACGAACTTTGTTCACGAAATCATTGACCAGCATAACCAATCGGGCCGGTTTGAAGGCCGGGTGCATACCCGTTTCCCACCAGAACCGAATGGTTATCTGCACATCGGACACGCCAAATCGATCAACCTGAACTATGGCACGGCGATGAAGTACGGCGGCAAATTCAACCTGCGTTTTGACGACACTAACCCCGCCAAAGAAGAACAAGAATATATCGACTCGATTATTCGTGATGTACGCTGGCTGGGCGGCGACTGGGAAGACCGGCTGTTTTATGCGTCAGATTATTTCCAGCAAATCTACGAATGGGCCGTCCAGTTGATCAAAATGGACAAAGCCTATGTCGATCATCAAACCGCCGATGAAATTCGGGCACTGCGCGGCACGCTCACCGAACCGGGCAAAGACAGCCCTTATCGGAATCGCCCGGTAGAGGAAAATCTCGACCTGTTCGAGCGCATGAAAAACGGCGAATTCCCTGATGGGACCTGTGTGCTGCGCGCCAAGATCGATATGGCCTCCCCCAACATGAATATGCGCGACCCGGTGTTGTATCGCATTTTGCACGCCGAACATCCCCGCACGGGCAATCAGTGGTGCATTTATCCGATGTACGACTGGGCGCACGGCCAATCGGACTCGATTGAGCGCATCACGCACTCGATCTGCACGCTGGAATTTGAAGCACACCGCCCGCTCTACGATTGGTTTATTGACCAGTTGGGCATCTATCACCCACAGCAGATCGAATTCGCCCGCCTGAATATCACCTATACCCTGATGAGCAAGCGTAAACTGCTGCGGCTGGTCAAAGATGGGCATGTGAGCGGCTGGGATGATCCTCGGATGCCGACGATCTCCGGGCTGCGGCGGCGCGGTTATCCTTCCGAAGCGATCCGCACCTTCTGCGAGCGGATCGGCGTCTCGAAGGCGAACAGCGTGGTTGAAATCGGCCTGCTGGAACACTGCATCCGCGAATATTTGAACGAACACGCCCTGCGCCGCATGGCGGTGTTGAACCCGCTGCGCGTCGTGCTGACCAATTATCCCGACGGGCAGAGCGAAGAGATGGACGCGGTGAATAATCCCGAAGACCCCACCGCCGGAATCCGGAAAGTGCCGTTCTCGAAAGTGGTTTATATCGAGCGCGAAGACTTTATGGAAAACCCGCCCAAGCAGTTTTTCCGCCTGGCACCGGGGCGCGAGGTCCGGCTGCGTTACGCCTACTTTATCACCTGCACCGAGGTGATCAAAGACGCGAACGGTGAGATCGTCGAACTGCATTGCACCTATGATCCCGCGACCAAAGGCGGTGATGCACCGGATGGGCGCAAGGTCAAAGCCACGCTGCATTGGGTATCGGCGGCGCACGCGCAGCGGGCCGAGGTGCGCGTATATGACAATTTGTTCACCAAGCCCAACCCGGAAGAAACCGCCGAAGGCGAAGATTTTACCGTGAACCTGAATCCGAACTCGCTGCAAGTGATCCCGGCGTGTTATATCGAACCCGCGCTCGCCGGAGCCGAGATCGGCAGCCGGTACCAGTTCGAGCGGCAGGGTTATTTCTGCGTCGATCTCGATACCACGCCCGATAAACTGGTGTTTAACCGGATCGTCGGTCTGAAGGATGCCTGGGCCAAGGCCCAGCAAAAAGGGTAAATTATTCGCTGGAATAGTTTTACCCCTATCCCCCCATCCCCCTTTCCCCGCTACGCAGAGAAAGGGGGAGCGGGTAGGGCGCGCGGCGCCGCGCGCCCAATTTCCCTCTCTTCACCAGCGCCGCACCTCCTGTCGTACACTTTTGGCCTTTGAATAAACTATAATCTCCCCATCGTTACCTATTGGCCGAAATTAAGATAAAGATGCAGATCTGATGGACCCCATGAATCCGATATTTTTGGTAGTCGGAACTCCCGCCGTTGGGAAAAGCACCACGAGCCGGGCTTTAGCCGCCCGTTTTCCCAAGAGTCTACATATTCCTGTCGATGATATGCGGGATATGGTGGTGTCGGGACTCGTGCTCCCTGGTGCGGTTTGGAGCGATGACCTCACTCAGCAAATCAACCTGGCCCGCACCAGCGTGGCTCACATGGCCCTGACCTATCACCAGGCCGGTTTTGTGGTGGTCATCGATGACTTTTGGGACCCCAATCACCGATCAGATTACCAAACATTGCTCAGTCACCCCCATCTCCACAAGATTCTTTTGTATCCTGGTCAAGATGAAGCGCACCAGCGCAACCTGCAACGTTCTGGCGAGAATCCTGCGCGGGCTTACATTGATGAGGGAATCCAGATCGTTTATCAACAGTTGAACGACATCATATCACAACTGGCGCAAGAAGGATGGGCAGTCGTGGATACAACTATCCTGAGTGTTGAGGCAGCGGTAACAACAATTCTACAACTGACAGCAAACGAGGGTTAACACTCACCCTACGCTCACGACGCAGCAGGGGGAACTGACCTTGAACACCGGTTGTTTTTTCGCGGGGACTCCGAAGAATATCGCCAACCCGGACGTTTTGAGCCGGTAATGGTTCCGAGGTTTACAGCTTAGCAGAGGGCGGTTCCTGAGGTGAAAACGCAATCGGCGCCATTTCTTGCGTCGCCAGCCGGCGCGCGGTCGGGCTGAGTTCGTCTACATAACGCTGCAATATCCGGACCAATTCGCGCACCGGCAGCGGCTTAATGAAGTACTCGTCGCAGCCTGCGTCAAAACACTCTTTTCGAATATCGTCGTCCGCCGCCGCTGTGATCACAACTACCGGCTGCGTATGGTGCGTCGCGCGCAGTTGGCCGATCAGATCGATACCAGTCATATTACCTTCCAGCCGCAAATCGACTAATACCAGATCGGGCCGGTCGCGATCAAAATTGCGCAGCGCCATTTCTGCATAAGAATAGTTGATCACTTCGTGCTGGCCCAGGCGGGCTATCCGCTCGACCAGACACAGATTCAGCAAGTTGTCTTCAACATATAAAATACGCACGGTTCATCCCTGACTGATAATCTCAGAGGCCAATCAACATCTGTTAAAGAGATTATAACGCGGAACCGCCAAAGAGGGACAAAAAAAGAGCCGGGCCACCCCTGACCCGGCAAAGAAAAGAAGTCGTATCAGACACTGCGCGGATAACTGCCCGCAAATTTCCCACAACCCGATTGTTGATTAAGCCGCTAGAGCTTGATAATCCCACACCGTGCGCAGTCGACCACGATTCTTAAGTATGGATGATGATTACCACCCATGTCCTTATTGTATGGGATAAAGGTCATACTGTATCTAAAAAATTTATGAATTCTTATAAAAACTTGTAAAAACAAACAGGGCGCAGTGTGGCTGCGCCCTGGCGGTTAGTCTTTGGAGCGGCGTCTACCCGCGTGACCAGGTGATCAAGTTGGTCATAATCGGATTCGCCAGGTCTTCATGACTGGGCAGCACGCGCACTGCAAAACCGCGTTTGCCCGTCGTAGAATAACGCAGCGTGTAGAAAAATTCGTGTACGTTGCGCGTCGCTGTGGCTTTTTGATCGGCGCAGCAGTATTCCATATCGAGCGTTTCGCCCGCCACAATCTGATCACGGCTGTCGAGCGTGCCATAATACAACTGCACGAGCACATCTTTAGGTTCCAACACGCCCAGATCGACCCAGGCCCGTACATGAATCTCTTCGTTGACTTTTAAGAGTTCTGGCTCAACCTCAACACGCTCAATCGCCACTTTGCCCCAATTGCTGGTCACTTTTTTATGCCAGCCGACATATTCTTTCGCGCGTGTCATGTCAGGCTGCGTGAGACTCACAAAACGGCGGTGGCTGGGGATATAGTATTCTTCGGCGTATTCGCGCACCATGCGGTACGTGTTAAAGAACGGGGCCAGCTTGCGCATACTCGCCTTGATGCGGGCGATCCATTCGCGGGGCAGGCCGTCACGCGCGCGGGTGTAAAAGGCCGGGATGATGTCTTTTTCGAGCATGTTATAGAGCGCCTGAGCTTCGATGAAGTCCTGCATATCCAACTGTTCTTGTTCATATTCTTCACCGCTGCCAATAGCCCACCCTACCGCCGGGTCATACCCTTCGGCCCACCAGCCATCGAGAATGCTGGCATTCAAACCCCCGTTGTAGATCACTTTCATACCGCTGGTCCCGCTGGCTTCTTGGGGGCGGCGCGGGTTGTTCAACCAGATATCCACACCCTGCACCATATAACGGGCCACCGAAATATCGTAGTTTTCCAAAAACACAATCGAGTTGCGGAATTCGGGTAGTTCAGCGGTCTTGACGATCTCTTTGATCAACTCTTTGCCCAGGTGATCGTGAGGATGCGCCTTGCCCGCAAAAATGAACTGAACCGGGCCGGTAGGGTTATTCAAAATATCGGCCATGCGTTCTTTATCGCGGAAAAGCAGAGTCGCCCGTTTATAGGTCGCGAACCGGCGCGCAAAACCAATCGTCAACCGTTCGGGGTTAAGCACCTCTTTGGCGCGTTCGATCTCCGCACGGGGGGCGCCGCGCGACTCTAACTGCGCGCGCACTTTGTCGCGGGCATACGAAACCAGGCGTTCGCGGCGGCGCTCATGTGAACGCCACAGTTCCGCGTCGGGAATGCGGTCGACATCCCACCATGTTTCGGGTTTGTCGGACTCTGTGCGCCAGGCCGGATCGAGATAGCGGTCAAACAGCCCCGCCATTTCGCTGCTGACCCAGCTTTGAATATGGATACCGTTCGTCACCGCCCCGACCGGCACTTCGTGTTCCGGCACATCGGGGAACATCCACTGCCACATCGTGCGACTGACCGACCCGTGAAGCTGGCTCACGCCGTTCGCCGCGCCAGAGAGCCGCAGTGCCATCACCGGCAGGCTGAACAGATCAAAGCCGCCCATGTGTTCGCGCCCCAGATCGTGAAACTGCTCGCGCGTGAGGCCTAGTTCGGCCCACAAATACGCGAAATGCTCGTCAATCAGGTCATACCCAAAACGCTCTAACCCTGCCGGAACCGGGGTGTGAATGGTATAGACGTTGCTCTGACGGCAGATTTCGGCAGTCTGCCAGAAATCCAGCCCGGCGTTTTCTTTCATCATGGTGCGAATACGCTCCAGCGCAAAACATGCGCTGTGGCCTTCGTTCATGTGACAGACGGTGGGGCGAATCCCTAGTTTTTGCAGCAGCCGGATACCGCCGATCCCTAAAACAATTTCCTGGCGGATACGCACGCGCTTATCGCCGCCGTACAACCGGTCGGTCAGATCGCGGATTTCGCCGATATTGCCCGCGTGATTGGTGTCGAGCAGATAGAGCGGCACACGCCCAACCTGCACCTTCCACACCTGCAATTTGGCGGTATGCTGCGCGATGGCGACCTCAATGATCAGCGGCTGGCCTTTTTCATCCAGCACCATCTGAACAGGCTGGTTGGCATAGTCGTTGATCGGATAGGACTGCTGCTGATAGCCATCGGCATTGAGATATTGGTGAAAATAACCCTCTTCATACAGCAGGCCCACGCCCACCAACGGCAGCCCCAGGTCTGAGGCGCTCTTGAGATGATCGCCTGACAGCACCCCCAGGCCGCCCGAATAGTTCCGCAGGCACTCAGTTAAACCATATTCCATCGAAAAATAAGCGATATACGGTTTGTCGAATTCCCCATGATTCCGCCGGTACCACGTGCGAGAATTGGGGTCCATATAAGCATCGAATTGGGCGCACACCCGGTCCAGGTGGGCCATAAAAGACTCATCTTCCGTCGCGGTTTGCAGAGCGTCCTGGCTGATCAGGCCGAGCAGCCAGATCGGATTGCTGCCTGTTTGCTCCCAAAGGTCGCGGTCCAGGCGGCGGAACAAAGCGATAGTCTCGTGATCCCATGACCAGCGCAGGTTATACGCCAACTCACGGAGGCGTTCCAGGCTGGGCGGCAGATTGGGACGAACATCTACCGTCGCAACAGGTTTGATCATTTTAATTGTCTCCCGAACTCTGGGACAGATGCGTGTGAACGTGCAAGTTAAACGGTTTACGATCCGTTTCTGGCCTTAGAATACCAGCACTGGGGGATTTTGACAATTAATAGCAGAAGCACGCGAGCGGCCTCACAGCAGTTCCCGGCGCGATCCCGAACTATCTGCCGCTGTGATCTCGATAGAGTCATTCAGCCGCTCTCTTCAGCTTGAGTTTCATCTTCGCCTTGAGCAGCGACATCATTTCCTCCACGCGCACAAAATCGAACAACTCATCGCGGTCCTCAGCGGTCAGATCACCTTCGCCATTCAATTCTAACAACTCATGCGCCCGCGCTTGCAGATCATCCGGCAGACGATAGGCGATGATTTCTTGTGGGGTCGGATTCGTTGCCAGAAAATCAGTAATCTCACTAAAAACAGAGCGTACTGGTATGCTTTGCATAGTATTCCTCCGCCAACTCTTTGTTTTGATTCTACCATCATTTACGCGGCGGGTGTGCCATGCCGGAATCGGAGGACGGCGGACACGCTCCCCCTTTCTCTGCGCAGCGGGGAAAGGGGGCCGGGGGGATAGGGGTAAATAATCGCTACAAGCTTTTCGGCATGGCGGGCAGGGTGAAATAAAAGGTGCTGCCCCACCCGATTTCGCTCTCGACACCCGCTTCGCCGCGCAGCCGCTCGACAATACTCAGCACAATCGAAAGCCCCAGGCCATGCCCTGCCGCGTCTGTCTGGCCGAGGCGCGTGAAGGGCCGGAACAAGCGGGATTGATCTTCTTTGCTCAGGCCGGAGCCGTTATCTTTGACCCAAAAGCGTACTTTGCCGCCGGGCAGTTCGTCTGCGCCTACCTGAACCACCGCCGGAGAGCCGCCATATTTGATCCCATTGCTGATATAGTTCGCCCAAATTTCCTCAACCCAGGGGCCGTATCCCAACGCCGCGGGCCACGACTCCGGCTGTCTGATCTGTACCTGCCGTTCGTCGATCAAGGGCTGCAACCGTACACACACATCCTGGATAATTTTGGGGGTATCCAGCCCGTGTATCTCAACGTCCTGGCTGTGACGCACCCGCGCCAGCATCAGCAGGGCGTTGATAATATCCGCTGATTTTTCAGCGTTGCGTAGAATCGTTTGGGCAAACGATTTTTTCTGTTCGTCGGGCAGGGTGTCAAAATTATCCACGAGCAGCCCGGCATATCCCGTGATCGAGGCCAGCGGATTCTTCAGATCGTGGGCCACGGTGCGGGCATACGAGTCCAGTTCTTTCACCAGCTTTTCACGCTCAGCAGAATAATAAGCATTGTCCATCGCAATAGCGACATGGGCCGCCAACAGTTTGAGCGTCTCAAACACTTCAGTGTTAAACCGGTCCTGGCTGGAGGTTTCGAGCGTGAACAGGCCAATCAGCTTACGCCCCGACAGCAGCGGTACCGTAATCTGGGCGCGCATCTTGGGCGCATAAGCCACATAATCGGCATCCTGGGTTATATCAGAGACAAATATCGCTTCCCTATTGCGCAGCGCCCGCCCACTCACGCCAATATCGAGCGGGATGACTCCGTTCAACAAGGACTGCGGGTATGGCCCCAACGCCCGGATCACGCGCACGCCCTCCGGCTCTAACAAGCCGATAATCGCTGCTTCGGCGAGGCTGACACGCATCGCCGCGTCAATCGCAATATCCGCCACATAATCCAGGTCCAGGCGGCGGTTGAGTTCAGCATCCACCTGGCGCAGAGTCATCAGGCGCAGGTTCGTGTCACCCAGCGCGGTCTGAGCCTGCACCCGATCCGAAATATCGCGCATGACGATCAACCGGCCAGAGAGTTTGCCCGGCCCACGATGCAGTTGAGAGAGGCGGATGTCATAAAAACGCGCCGCTTTGCCCGCCTCGACCACGACTTCGGCCCGTGCAGTAGTCTCGCCGCCATAGGCGGTCAGCACATCGGCCAGTTCGGGGAAAATCTCAGTAATCGAAATACCGATACAATCCGGTCTTTTGTCACAGACCAACTGGCGCGCCGCCGGGTTAGCATACACCATCCGGTCACGCAGGTCGATCACGATCACTGCATCGGCCATATCGGCCAGCACCAGTTCTCGTGCCACCGGCGCAATGTCAAAGATGTGATAATTGAGAATCCCCCACACCAGAATAATGGCCGTCAACAGTTGGGCATAGGGGTTGAGGTCCAGGTTACCCCCCACGATCCCGGTGAGATACAACAAGAATGTCAACGCCGGAACACAGTATCCCGCCAACAGAATAACAAGCTGCTGCCGGTACAGGCCCGTCTCACGCCCCAACGCACGCAGCAACATGACCAGACTGATCGCCATCAGAACGACTACATAGATCACATGGATCATGTACCAGGGGCCGGGGTTAAAGTCTACCCGCCAATCCTGCCCCACCCGTTCTAAGTGTAAATCCTGCCACATCCAGTCATGATAATCACTCGTCCAGGCAAAAAACAGCGTCATCGCCGGAATCAGCGCCAGAATCAAGTAATTCAGGGTCGTTTGCCAGTAATCGTACCCGGCATAAATGATCACCAGGATCACCATTAGCACGATGGCGCTGGTGATCCCGATATATTCGATCCTGAGCCACAGCTTGGCATCCGCTAATGAGGAACTCCCCAGTTCAAGCGCATAGGCCAGCGCGTAGATCATCACAGCGAACATAAGCAAAGCCATCGCTTGCGAACCGCGTACCGTGCGCCGCTGCCACAAGACAATCAGAACGCCGAGCATGATCGCCACCCCGACAAACAGAGGGACCGCGTAAGGGGTAAAATTCCAATCAATCATAAGAGGCCGACCCTAAACGTGTTTACAACGCTGATCAAACATATCTGTTTCATATATTATCCCCCGGTTCGGCAATCTCCGATAGTCTTTTAACCAGCGTCCGCCAAAATTTCTCTTCATACCGGACCACTGTGCCCAACCGGGTACGCGGCAGCACCCACGCCGTCACAACTCCCAGGGCAACCGCGCCGATCACCAGCACTACCCCTGCCCCACTCACCAACGACGCCAGCAGGTGATCGTACTCCAAAAGGTCAAGCTTGCCTAGCAGATTCCACCAGTCATGATGATCTTTACTCGCGCCAAACAACAACGGCAGCTGTCGCGCGCGTGCGTCGTCAATATACACAGACAGGTTGATCAGGCTGTAACCGGCGAGCACCCAGAACAGCAGGGAGGTACTGATCTGTCGGCGCACCCAAAACGAGAACACCGCCGCCAGCACAAAGATCAACACCTGCCAGATCGAGCCGCCCGCCATCATCAGCCCCCAACCGAACGGTGTACAGATGATATGCCCCATTTCGTGCGGCAGAATCGTCAGCGCCCACACGATAAACCCGATCCAGCTCTCACGCGGGGATCGCAGCAAACTGATCATGATCACAACGGTCATCAGCCAGACGCCCATTTCGATCAGTGCCAGAATCGGGGCCGGGTGCCCCCGTATGATCTGTCGCAGATTGATCCGGCGCCGGGGCCGCTGAACAATCTCAGGCGGCGTGATCGGCACCATCACCGGGGCGGCGGGCGAAACCGGCTTACGGCGGCTTTCGCTCCATACACCTACGCCGATCAAAACTAACCCGCCGAACACGATTATGCCTAAAATGATACTATTCAACCCTTAACCTCGCGCTCACCAGTTCCGTGTTAGAATAATAGACCATGCGACGATTTTTAGCCTCTGTAGGTGCGTTATTCGCCCTCTGTACACTGCTGTC
>JACRBK010000506.1 GCA_016234525.1 Chloroflexota bacterium | reverse complement strand
CCTGTTTCATCTCCAGGCCCTTAACAAACCATTCCCGATCAGCCTCCGGCACTTCTGGTTTTTGAAAAGATAATTCCAACATGGCTTGAAAATCGGGGTTGCCTTCCACCAATTCCAGGCTGCGGCAGATAACGCGGCGGAACTTCTCTAACCAGTTTCCGCCTTCTGCCACCGCCTGTTCGATTACCGGATCAAGAAGATTCCAGGTTTCGAAAACAGCCATATACAATTCGCTTTTGCTGCCAAAATGGTGATAAATCGCGCCGCGTGTCAGCCCTGCCAACTCCGCGATGTCTTCGAGCCGGGTGCCCCCATAGCCTTTTTCGCTGAAGGCTCTCAGGGCAGCCCGAATCAGTTTTTCACGGGTGACAGCGGCTTCTTCTTTGGTCCGGCGCATCATTTACTCTCCATTATTATACATACTAGCGTGTATGTATAATAATGTCAAGCATGAGATAATCTCAGGCAGGCAAGCGCTCGATCTCGCTGCTCGCCAGGATAAACGCGCCCACCCCTTTGTCATCGTTCGTGACCACTTTTTCGCCGATATAATACTCATACGAACCGTCGCGGTATGGATTTCCGCCCAGCCCGGCGACGCCGCATATCTTGTTCACGTTGACGCGGCCCTGGTCGTCTATTTCGATGAAGTGTTCGAGGATCCCCCGGTAACCCCGGCACGCGCTGTCCAATTTATCAGGACTCAAACTGCCCGTGCGCACGCCTTTAGCCAGGGCATAAACGATCATGCATGAGGCAGAGGCCTCCAAATAGTTCCCGGCGCGGCTGCCCTGATCCAAGATCTGATACCATAGGCTGCTCGCCGGATCTTGAACCCGGATCAGCGCCGCCGCCGTGCGCGCGAAGATGTCGAGGATTTCCCCCCGGTGCGCGTGATCGGCGGGCAGAATTTCCAGCACATCGGCCAGCGCCATCATATACCAGCCCATGGCGCGTCCCCAAAAATGAGGCGAACAGCCCGTCACCGGATCGGCCCAACGCTGGCCCTTACTCTCGTCCCAACCGTGATAAAGCAGGCCGCTCTGCGCGTCGCGGGTATGGCTGTCGATCAGGATGATCTGGTGGGCCACCTCGTCAAAACTGCCGGGATCATCAAACGTGCGGCCATAGTCCGCCAAAAACGAGCCGTGCATATAAATGCCATCCAGCCACATCTGGTACGGATAAATGTGTTTATGCCAGAAGCCGTTTTGGCTGGTGCGAGGATGGGTACGCAGTTGGTCGCGCAGCAGCCGGATCGCCCGGCGGTAACAGGCTTCGCTGGTTTCGCGCCACAAGCCGAACAGCAGTTTGCCCGCGTTGATCTGATCCAGGTTATATTCTTCTTTTTGATAGGTGCGGATCGTGCCGTCCGGCAGCACAAATTGATCCACGCTGTGGCGGATAAAATCAAAATAGCGCACCTGCCCGGTGTTGTGCCATACCTGTTCGATCCCTTTGAGGACCACGCCCCATTCATAGGCCCATTTTATCGCCAGCAGCGGGCGGCGCTGCATCACTGAGTCGGCCATACGCACGGACCAAAGAGTCTGGTTATCCATCAAATAACTCCGTTTTGTGTTGTTCCAAGATATGCCACGCGCCCCAACTGGCCAGCAGCGCGCAGCTAGAGAATACACCCATCAACACGAGAAAACCCGGTAGGATCAGCCCCAGCAGCAGCGGGGCGAGTGCGATGCTCAAGGCAAAGATTGACCAGACGGGGTGTAGAAACACCAGCTTAATTGCGATGTTGATAATCTGCCGCGCCGGAAGATCGAGCGTCACCAGCAGCGGCCACACGTAAATATTGACCATCAGGATAATGGCAGCCACAAAAAAATTGATGCTGCGCGAGACGGACGCCATCACGGAATTAATCGCCATCGTATCGAGAATTCTCAGGTCCAGGTATATCAGCATGGCCAGGACGGCGTCTAACAGCGCGATCAGCGTGCTCTTGCGCCAGTGCTGACGCATTCCGCCAAAGAAATCTTTGAACGGCTCAGACAGATTGCCGCGCACCCAGGGAGTCAGTGTCGCGAACAGCCCGGCAGTCGCGGCGGGCAGCGGGATGATCAGCGTGGCGAAGAGCATCCACAGCATATTGACCAAAATAAACGACGAGATTTTATCGATCCATTGGGCGCTGGAGGAGCGCGGGTCTTGATAGATCATGAGCCGGTCTTTGGTTGATTTTGTAGGCGCGATGCTTGTGTCGCCCAGGGCAGGGCAATGCACTTTGAGAAAATAATCCGGTTATGTTGAGGGGAAAAGCTCACCCCCTACCCCCTCTCCAACCGAGTTGGAGAGGGGACTACCGCCGACGCTTCTCCCCCTTTCTCTGCGCAGCGGGGAAAGGGGGTGGGGGGGATAGGGGTAAATCCACATGACCAGATTAAGTAGTAAAAGTGCACAGCCCTGCCCCTACAAGACTGAATTCGTCAAAAGCGGTGTGCTAACCGGCGCTAACCCTTCAGGCCGGTGGTGGAGATTCCTTCCACCAGATAACGCTGGAACGCGACAAAGATAATGAATACTGGCAGCAGCGATAGGGTCGACATGGCGAAGATCGCGCCCCAATCGGTAGCACCGCCGCCGCCTCGATCTGAGAATGCACGCAGGGCGACAGACACAGTATACATCTTTGGCGAGTTCAGGTAAATGAGTGGGGTCATAAAGTCGTCCCACGTCCAGTAGAACGAGAAGATCGCAGCGGTGATCATCGCGGGGGTAAGCTGGGGCAGGATGATACGGAAGAAGATACCCGCCTTGCCGCAGCCATCGATCATGGCGGCTTCATCCAGCTCGGTGGGGATGCCCCGGATAAACTGGATGATCATGAAGATAAAAAAGGCGGCCCCGCCCAGGCGCGGCACTAGCAGCGGCGCGAAACTGTTCACCCAGCCGAGTTCGTTAAACAGAATATACTGCGGGATCATACGGACCTGATCGGGCAGCATCATCGTGCTGAGCATCAGCGCAAAACAGATGCGTTTGCCCGAAAACTCGATCCGCGCAAAGCCATAAGCGACGACGGCTGAGGATGCAACCTGGAACAGTGTGCCGAATCCAGAGTAAATAAATGAGTTCTTGTAAAACGTCGTAAAAGAGATTCCGCCAAAACCTTTCCAGCCATTAGAATAGTTTTCCAGGTGGAGCGATTTAGGCCAGATCGAACTGATATTTTGCCAGATATCAGCCGTCTCTTTAAAAGACGCGCTGACCATCCACAGGATCGGGTAGACCATGGCGATGCCGACCAGCCCGACAAAAAAATGGTAGAGCACAGCATTCAAGAGTCTTCTTTGGCGTCTGGTCAGGGTTATTCCGGTGCTTTTGGGTATGGCTTTAGTTGTCATGGTCTACGACTTTCCCTCATCGCCCTGGTAGTATACCCACAGGCGCGAACTGGCGAAGAGAATGAGCGTGAAGAAGGCAATGGTGACCAACAGCACCCACGCCATCGCCGAGGCGTAACCCATCTGGAAACTGACAAATCCCCGGTTGTAGACATACAGCGGGTAGAGCAGGGTGCGGTCCAGCGGGCGCCCTCCGGTGACAATAAACGCCTGGGTAAACTGCTGGAAACCGTTGATGGTCTGCATCACCAGGTTAAAAAAGATGATCGGCGTGAGCAGGGGGATGGTGATTCGCCAGAAGCGCTGGAAAAAGTTCGCGCCATCAATCGAGGCGGCTTCGTACATATCTTGCGGAATCTGGCGCAGCCCGGCTAAAAAGACCAGCATGGGCGATCCAAACTGCCATACCGCCAGCGTTACCAGCACCCACATGGCATAATCGGGGTTGCCGAACCAGTAAATCTCTGTGCCGAGGATATTGTTCACTAGGCCATCGCGCTGGAAGATTTCGCGCCACATCAACGCCACGGCCACGCTGCCGCCCACCACTGAGGGGGTGTAGTAGGCCGCGCGGTAAAAATAGACGCCGTGCCGTTTGGTATTGAGCAGCATCGCCACGGCCAGGGCAAACATCAGCCGCAGCGGGACGGCAAAAACCACATAATTGAGCGTCGCTTTAACCGACTTCCAGTAACGATAATCGTGATAAAACATCTTCTCAAAATTGTCCAGGCCCACAAAATCCCAGTCGCCTCTCAGGATATTGTGGCCTAACACGTCATAGTTGGTGAACGACAACATCAGCGACGCGAGAATGGGCATCAGGGCAAAGAGCAGATAACCAATCAGCCAGGGGGAGATAAACAGGTAGCCAGCGAGGTTGCTGTGCCGCCAGTGCCGGGCTCGCACCCGCCGCTTGGACCCGACCAGGGTTGCAGGAAGCGCTGAATTACTCATAAAATCTATCCTTAAGCAGGTAGGGCAAGGGCGCTGCGTTCCGGGCCAGGATAAGCCGCGCCCCTGCCTGCCTCACAATGGCGAGAACGTATTATTTGTTGCGCGCGAGGATGAGATTTGCCTCTTCACGCAGCATAGCAGCGCCTTCTGCGGGGGAGATTTCACCGTAGAGAACCGGGTCGACAAACTGCGGCGCGTAGATATTGTCGCGGATTTCGGCCCAACCAGCGGGATCGGGTGGCGGGACGGGGCTGCCATCGGCTTCGACGCGCGCTAAGAAGTCAAACGTTTCGATGTCAATCGGGCTGAGGGCGGGGGCCAGGTGTTCGCGTACCGCTGCCACCACTGGGACGCCGCGTTCGGTTCCCAATGCGTCGCTGGCTTCCATGTTGTTGACAAAGAAGTTGATGAACATCGCGGCTTCCTTGGGGTGTTTGGCCTGTGTTGTCACCGAGAAAAACTGCGACGGTTTGATATAGTTCTGCGGCTGGCCGCCTTCGGGGCGGGGCAGATGCCACAGTTTGAATTCGCGGCCTTCGCCAGCGGCTTTGGTGATCGCCACAATCTGGTTGCTCCACCAGTAACCCATGACAGATTGTCCGGTGACCAACGGGTTGCCTTCCGGCCCCAGGTCCGCATATTCGGCCCACTGCTCAGCCGAGGGGATGGCTTCGGCGTCGATCAGGCGCAGGATCATGTCGAAGTAGTCCACCAGGGGTTGGTCGTCTTCGTAACCAATGGCGGTTCCTTCGGGGTTAAAAGCCCACGTTCCATAACCCATGTAGAGTGATTTCCACAGGGCTTCGTCGGAGAGCGGGCCGCCAAATCCCCAAATGCCCAGTTTTTCATGCAGCGCCAGGGAGATTTCTTCAAAGTCAGCCCAGGTCCAATCGGGGGCGGGCAGTTCAATACCGGCTTTTTCGAATGCCTGCACATCGATCAGGATGGCCTGCGAGTTGGTTCCCAGGGGAAGCCCATACAGTTCGTCACCGATTTTGCCCGTACCGAGCACTACGTCCGACACACCCGACACATCCAGCGTGCCATCGGCGATAAAGGGGTCCAGCGGGGCCAACAGATCGCGACTCTGCCATTCTTTTAAGAAGGCATAATCTTGCTGCATAATATCGGGCAGGTTTTCGCCAGAGGCTTTGGTCGTCAGCAGGGTCCAATAATCGCCCCAGCTTGAAAATTCGTAGACGACTTCGATATTCGGATTCTGCTCGTGGAACATATCGATCACGGCAATAGTGCGGTCATGGCGGTTTTGCGATCCCCACCAGGTGATATGTAGTTCGATGTTTTCCTGGGCGCTGATAGCCGAAGCGGCGGGGGCAACGAGGGCCACCATCAAGATCAAGGTAAGAATCAAACCTTTAGCGGATTTCATGGGTTATCCTTTCATGGTAATTCAAAAAATAACGATTCTAATCGCGGGCGAACAGTGGATCGGACGATAGACACCTCCCTGAAAACTCTAGCGCTCTGCCGGAGTGAATTTGCATCGTGATGTGACTGGTCACACTTATCGTATAGCAGAATTGGGTTGGCTGTCAAGAGAGATTCCATGTTTTTAGCCTTAAGATAAGGTTGATTTTTGTAGAGCTATCGCCTTTGAGAAGAAATTGTGGTATAAAGAATGTTACAGGTCACACCAAAGGGGAACGGAAAATGACCCTATCGAGAAACACCAAAGACAGCCGTCCAACCATCCGAGACGTGGCGCGCGAAGCGGGCGTGTCGCACCAGACGGTATCGCGCGTGCTGAATGAGCATCCGAAGGTTGCGCCTGCTACCCGCGAGCGGGTAACACGAGCCATGCACAAGTTGGGTTTTGAGCGCAATTTGGCAGCGCAGATGCTTACCACGCAGCGATCCCAGATCATCCAGGTGATCGCGGTAGATGGTAAATTTCCGTTTGAAATCCCGCTGCTCAATTCGACACAGGGCGAGGATTATTTCGCGGTGTATTCAGAATGTACGCCTAAGATGCTGCCGCGTATGTTCGATATGGCCGCCGCGCGCATGGTCGAAGGGGTTTTTCTCTATGCGCCCAAACTGCAAATTGACGATGATGACCTGTTGAAGATGTCGCACAATATTCCTATCGTGCGGCGTGATTTTGCTTTCGCGTCCAAAAAGATCACCTGGGTGGGGTTCGATCAGGTGCGCGCGACGCATCTTGCCGTCCATCACCTGCTCGATCTCGGACACCGCGAGATCGCGATGGTGACCGGGACGCTCAAAGCGATCAATGCGTCGTGGCGGTATGCCACCTGGCGGGAGATGTTGATCGAGCGCGGGATCGAACCCGGCCCCAGTGCCGAAGGCGACTATTCTACGCGGCAGAGCGCGCTCCAAACCGGTTATGATGGCATGTGCCAGATTATCCAGAGCCGCCGCCGTTTTTCGGCGGTGGTCGTGGCAACCGATAATATGGCGTTGGGCGTTCGCTCGGCACTGCGCGAGTATGGCCTGCGCGTGCCGGAAGATGTGTCACTGGTCAGTTTCGATGATGCGCCTCATGCCCGGTTTATGGATCCGCCGCTGACCACCGTGGCGATGGATTTTGATTTGCAGAACCGGCTGGCGTTTCAATTTTTGTTCGAGCGTATCAGCCATCCTGACATAGAACCCCACCCGCACATGCTGCTGCCTGATCTGGTGGTGCGCCAGAGTACGCGCGAAATCTAACTATGTGATTGGTCACATCGAAAGGGAACGATTAGAAAGAAGACATTATGAAAAAACGATACGTGCTTGTGGGCACGGGATCACGCGCGGCGATGTTTGTCCGGGCGTTGGCGACTACGTACCGCGAGTCGGCGGCGCTGGTCGGGCTGTGTGATCTTAACCAGACGCGCATGGATTGGTATAACCGCTGGTTGGCGGGCGAACTGAATCACGATCCTTGCCCGACATATCGCGCCGACCAGTTCGACCAGATGATCAGCGAAACCCGCCCCGATATTGTGATCGTCACAACGATTGACGCGACTCACCATTTTTACATCATCCGGGCGATGGAACTGGGCTGCGACGTGATCACCGAAAAGCCGATGACCACCGACGCGGAGAAAACCCGCTCGATTTTTGATACCATCCAGCGCACCGGCAGATCGCTGCGGGTGTCGTTCAATTATCGTTATGCCCCAGCTTATACCAAACTGCGCGAAGTGGTGATGCAGGGGACGATTGGCCGCCCGCTGAGCGTGGATTTTTCGTGGATGCTCGATACCCGGCACGGCGCGGACTACTTCCGCCGCTGGCACCGCGAAAAGCGTAATTCGGGCGGGCTGTTTGTCCACAAGGCCACCCATCATTTTGATCTCGTCAACTGGTGGATCGACAGCTACCCGAAAGAAGTTTTCGCGCTGGGCGACCTGATGTTTTATGGGCGGCAGAACGCCGAAGCGCGCGGCGAAACTTACCCCTATGCGCGTTATACCGGGGAGGCCGCCGCCCTGCACGATCCGTTCGCCCTGTTTTTGGATCAGGACGAAAAACTGCGTGATCTGTATCTGAAGGCCGAAGCCGAAGATGGTTATATTCGGGATCGTAACGTGTTTGGCGAGCCGATCACCATTGAAGATACGATGGCGGTCACGGCGCGTTATCAGAACGGGGTGATCCTCTCCTACTGTCTGATCGCCTATTCGCCCTGGGAAGGGCTGCGGGTGGCGATCAATGGCACGAAAGGGCGGGCCGAGTTGGAAGTTCTCGAAAGTACGGCCTGGCTGAAGGGGCAGGGGAACGGGACCGAACACGATATCGCGGCCAGCAAGGGCGCTTTCAAACGCTCGCAGATTCGGGTGTATCCAATGTTTGGCACAGGTTACGAGGTTGAAATTCCTGCCACCGAAGGGGGACATGGGGGAGCCGATCCGGTGCTGTTGGAGCAGTTATTCTCGCTCACGCCGCCGCCGGACCCCTTTCACCGCGCCGCCTCCCATATTGATGG
>JACRBK010000508.1 GCA_016234525.1 Chloroflexota bacterium | reverse complement strand
TTTTATTTCCCCTCATTTCCCCGTATGACTTTTTGACAACAATTATACTATGAGATATAATTAGCTCTATCAAGTGAAAGAAGCAGGGCGAGCTGCCCACCACCCACCAGGAGCTAATTCCATGTCAGACCAGACCACCCCCCGTCCCGAAATGATCCCCGCCGCCCTGATCTGCGCCGGTGACAATGACCGGAAAGTGTTTGACCCGGTCAAACTGGCGGAACTGGCGGAAAATATCCGTGAACATTCGCTGGCGCAGCCGCCGACCGTGCGTCCGCTGAATGGGCGTTACCAGATTGTGGCCGGAGAACGCCGGGTGCGGGCCATGCGCGACGTGTTGGGCTGGGAGTTGATTCCCTGTCTGGTGCGCGAGATGGACGACGAAACGGCCAGTGCCATCATGCTGGCCGAGAATACGGGCCGCGTGGACCTGGCACCGGTCGAAGAAGCCCGCGCCTACCAGGCGCGTATGAACAAGTTCGGCTGGACGGTGCAGAAGTGTGCCGAGGCTGCCGGAGTCAGTGCAGCGCGGGTGCAAAAGCGGCTCGACCTGTTGAAGCTGGCCGAAGACATCCAGCACTTTGTCAACATCGGCCAATTCCCCGAATCCCATGCGGTGTTGATCACTGAGTTAGACAACAACCGGCAGCGGCTGGCGCTGCGTCTGTTCAACCAGGCGGCGTCCATGCCGATCATGAAGTGGCGCAACCTGGTCGCCAAATTACGCGCCGACCAGGAAGCCGAAGCACAAATGCCCATGTTCATGTTCGAGCAGATGCTGGCCGAGGAGGTCGCCGCGATGGATGATATTCCTGTCAAGGGGGGCCGCGCCTTCACCGGCGCGCCCGCTGACCGTGATCTGCCACCCGTCCGTGTCGCTGATGAAGATTCCATGTCACCCATCCTGGACCGTTACATCCGTGACCTGCAAGCAGCAGGTATGGACGGGGCTGCCGGAGCGGTCGCCAACATCTACAACCTGTTTGTCAAAAAGGGCTGGGTGACGGTGCGCACCAGCGCGGTGTTACCCAAAACCTCCGACCCGGAACGGGTGGGCCGGGTGGACCAGGAAGTGCATATCCTGGCGCTCTAGACAAAAATACGCGGCGGGTTTATACTGTGCGGTATAAACCCGCCGCATCCCATGAGGAGCCTATCATGCCCCCAAAACCTGAATTGTATACCGTGCAGCAAGCGGCTGACTATCTGGGCGTCAAGCCGGAAACCATCAAGTATCATGTGTACGTGTCCGAGAAACTGCCCGCGATTAGTTACAGCCCGCGCCTGATCTTGTTCACCCGCGACATGCTGGACAGCCTGGCCCAAGAGATGGGCTACCAGACCGGGCAGAGCGGACCTGAAAAGCGGCGGCCAGGCCGTCCCCGAAGGATGAAACCCGATGAACAAAAAGAAGAAACCCCAACAGACGATGATGTTTGATCACGAAGACCTCCCGCTGTTCTCCGGCACGCCGGTTCCGGCGCATCCAGGGGTCTTCACCCCTGAGCCGGTTCCGGCCCGGCAGCTCTTGATGGCGAGATGCCCCCTCTGTCTGGATACCGGCCAGGTCGGTGCGGTACGCTGCACCTGCGAACACGGGCAGGCGAAGCCGGAGTAAAGCTCCCTTACGGAGCACAGCAGTAGAGGAAACGTTGAGTAACATTGTCTGGCTTTAGATACACTTGGCCCACCTATTACCTATCTATCATCAAGAGGTGCAGCATGAAAAAACTATGCCTGGCCTGCTTTTTGTTGATCGTGTGTTCCGCGCTGAAGCCAGCCAATGCTCAAAATGATGCTCCGTTTTTTACGTTGACCCACCAGATCGGGCGTGGTCATGTGCAATCGCTTGAATGGCATCCAACCCAGGATGTGATTCTGGTCTCTACGATTCGCGGGGCGTGGTTTTATGATGCTGAGTTGCATGATTTAGGTCATATCGAAGAAGCTCGTCTGGCGACCTTTAGTCCCAATGGCGAATGGGTGGCGGGTGTGAATGCAGAGAACCAGATTACCCTGTGGGAGAGCAAAACTTATGCCCCTGCCGGAAAAATGGCCGGGCATGAGGCTCTTGTTACCGCCATAGCGTGGAGTCCATCGGGTGAATTATTGGCGACAGGGGATCGGGAAGGAAACCTGATCGTATGGAATAGCCAGCAGCAGCGTGCCATCGTAACCCGGTCGGTTTCAGGAGCAGTCCAAATCTTGCGCTGGAACTCTGATAACACTCGACTGGCCGTCTTTACCATCGATACTGTTCTACAGGTTTACGATTTGCGGCAAGAGAATCCCGTTTTTGAGGCCCCACCGGTGAGGTGTTGCGGCGCTGGCGCTTCGGTTGACGTTGTCTGGATTGATAAAAGTACAGTGGCCAGGGTTGTTTCAGGCGATGGGGGTGAACGACATCAGTGGAACACTGATACGGGAGACCTGATTTCAGGGGCATGGCCGCAAGTGGATTTGGAGTTGTGGTTACCCTCTGCGATTAGTCCTGATAAGACCCTCTCGGCTCAGGGTCACACGACAGGAGTTAAGATCATTGACCAAGCTACGCGTGAGGAGCTGCGTATGGTTGAGATTCCGTTTTGGTGGGTAACCGCTCTGACGTGGAGCAGTGATAGCACACGGCTTATTGGAGTAGGTGCCTACAGCGAAATTTATCTCTGGGATGTTTCAACAGGAACGCTGTTGGCTGAGAATCGTGAACACGCTAAACCAGAACCTCGCGGTGCCTGGCTCATGGGACTTGGTGACCCTAATATTGCAGGATTACCGAGTTGGAGTGCTGATAGCCAACTCCTGGCGGTTCCGGATGATCTAATAGCGATAAGCATTTGGGATAGTACCACCGGAACACGCCTTACCCTGCTCGAAGGGCACACGGCGCCGGTGGTAAAAGCCGCCTGGTATCCTGAAGATCATTGGGTGGCGACGATCCAGGATTGTTGGTTTGACGGCGAAGCGGTGGTCAAAATCTGGGACGGGGATACGGGTAGTCTGATTGATCAATATGCACAGGGTGGTTGTCCACGCAGCATCGCATGGCGGCCTGAAGATCACATTTTGGTGAGTGTAAGTGAT
>JACRBK010000498.1 GCA_016234525.1 Chloroflexota bacterium | reverse complement strand
CCATCTCCCCACAGGGTGCAGGGGGGAATACTATTAAGGAAATAAGCCGGCGTTTCCTGGTTGGGTTGGCTGTCCAGGCGCACAACGATCACATCGGGATCACGATCCCAGTCAAATAATCCAAGCTGACCATCTGACCCCGATGACTTATCCGGCTCATCATCTCCGTTACACGCGGCCAGGGCCAGGCCGGTAAGCAGCAGCATACAAATCAAAAGGGCGCGGCGCATGGCTGACTCCTTATAACATCCGTTAGCTATCATCTGGTTCGGATTGTAGCCCGGCCTGATTTTCCCGACAAGCGGCATTCAATGTCCCCGGTGTTTTTGGCGAGTCTTATCCCGTTTGAGCGCCCATTGGTGCTCGCGTTCAGCCTCACGTTCCTTGCGGGTGATCTGCTGGCGATCCTGCTGGCGCTGTTCGATCTGCTGGCGCATCGCCTCGTGAGCTTTGCTGGTCACTCCTTGGCGGCTCATTTCGCGGCGAACTTCGCGCAGCGCCCGCTTAGGATTCACTCGCCGCGTTGGAGTTTCATCCAGCCGCACACCGCTGATCATCTGCGCGCGCAGCGCGGCCAGATCGTGCAGTACAAGTTGATATACTTCCTGGCTGCTGGGTTCGGCTCCGAAGATATGCCGGGCCGCGAAAAGCTGACCGTCGCGCTGTTCTTCGAGCACGCCGATCCAAAATGGGGACTCAAAATAGATGGTGAACTTCATGGATTTCTCCTCCAGGCACGATAAAACACACCACTGGACATTTCCTGGAGAAGGAAAAGGCTACGGGATACTACGTTGGGCATCGCCCTGACTACCAACGGGGACCGTGTTTTTGTAGTGTGAGGATATTATACACCGGGAAATACGCGAAGTGAAGGAAAAAGCTCCCTCTCCGTGATACCGAAAAGGGAGCTTTTTGTAGCGGCGCTGCTGCGCCAGTTTACTTACCCGGCTTCGGGCATCACTTCATAGGCTGTGCCGTCCCAAACAAACAGCACATGCTCGCCCAGCGCCAGGAATTCACCGATCACCGGGTCGAGTTCGAGCAGGTCGAAGTAATCATCGCTCAAGAACTCGACCTGCACCGGGGTCATATCGTCGGCGTTGTAAAGAGTATCCATCCAGGTTTCGCCGCGCCAGACAAACGTCCGGTCTGCCACGTAACGCACGACCTGAACTTCGTCGTCGATCCGTCCATCACTTCCACCACCATCTTCATCTTTCTCGCGGAAGGTGGTCGCGCCTGGTGCGGGCTGCATCGGGGCGCTGGCGGCTGACATATCCGCTGCCGCTTCTGACGCATTGATCGCTCCCGCCCCTGATACCTGACCAAATGCCTGCTCTGATTCTGTTTGGAGCATCGTCTGCGCTTCTTCTACGCCCGACTGTGAGAAAATGTCGTCTTCGGTGATCAGGAACGACGTGTAAGGCGTGATAATCCCATAACGAATGCTCAGCCGCACAATGCTGTCCACCAGTTCGGGATTCTCGCCATTCAGCCGGATCGCGTTGAGCAAGGCGCCGATCTTGCGCGTGGCCCACAGGCGTGGGATAAATACCTCGCCGCCTGCATTATCGCGGAAGCGCACTTCATAACGAAATTCTTTCGTCGCGCCTTCCAGTTCACCCGTCAGCCGGATCGTGGCGGTGCCGCCGTCACGGTAGCGTCCCACAACGATTAACTGAGTGCCGACAAACAGATCGGGCAGCGGCGCAGCGGGGTACATATCCTCGACGCGCATATCGCCGAAATCAAGTTCGATGTTGGTCAGCACCGGGGCGCTGATCTTGTTGTAGAGGCTGCCCACTTCTTCATCGATCCGTTCGCCGGGCCTGACATAGGTCCCTGCGCCGCGAAAAGTCTGGTAAAGCTGGTCCAGCAGCACGGTATCCACATCGTCTCCCACACCGAAGGTGAAGATACGCATGTTGGGCGGGGCTGACGATTCGACATTGTCGAGAATGGCCGCTGTGCTGGTTTCGCCTTCGGTTGCCAGCCCATCGGTCAGAAACAAGACTACCGTTGAACGCTCACGATCCGCCATACGCATCGCTTCTTTGAGCGCGCCGTCAATATCGGTTCCGCCGAGCGCTTCCATGCCGCTGATCCAATCTTTGGCATCTGCCGCTTCGGAAACCGGCTGTAAATCGTTGGCATAGACCCGGTAGCCGGTGCTGAATACAACCAGATTAAACCGATCGCGCTCGTTCAGATTATCCAGCACGAACTTGACCGCTTCGCGAGCCTGGTCCCATTTATCCCCGAACATCGAGCCAGATTGATCCAGCACGACGATTACATCTTTGGGGATCACGCGCTCTGCATTCACCCGCACGGGCGGGGTGATCATCAGGGTGAAAAAACCGTCTTCGTTGGCGCTCTCGCGGAAGCTGAGCAGATTGGCATTGATCTCGTCATTTGCCAGCCCATAGTAGAGCGTAAAATCGGTTTCGGGGCGCACATAACTGGATTCGTATCCGGCGCGGAAGGCGAATTCACCGTCGCGCGAAATCGCGACGTTATGGGTCGGTGAATAAATCGTGCTGATCGCGTCGTTGGAAACGACGTTCATGCTGATGCTGATGCTCTCAACGGCGCGGCGGGTAAATTGATCGGTGCGCAGCGGGTAGTCATAACGCACCAGCCCATCTTCGACCGGCAAAAGCTGGCCATATTCGATCTCGATCTTGACCTCAGAAAACGGCTCAATCGGGAACACACTGGCCTGGATCGCTCCCGCGCCAACATATTCCAACAGGGCGGGATCGCGCATCTGGCGCACGATCTGATCATAGATGTCGCGGGCTTGCTCCGCATCGAGAATTTTCGCCTCAATCGGTTGGCCGTTGACCCACATCACCAGGTCCGATACCGCAGCGCCAACTGGCAGCGGGAAAATATAGGTTCCTTCGGCGCGCCGGTCGCTTTCGTTCAGAAATACCTGCTCGATGCGTGTTGTGGCGACCTGGTTATCAATATCCACGCTCACCCGGTGCAGCTTGATCACAACGCCGCTGTCCAGCAGCAAGGGCAGCGCCGCCGGAGTCGAGTCAGTTTCAGAGGCCAACGCGGGAGCCGCGCCGACCAACAACAGGGCCAACAGCCCGATCCATGTGATAATCCGTTTCATGATGCTCTCCTGGGGAATAATCGTCCTATGTTACGCATAAGACGCCGACTGTTTAAAAAAGGTTCCGCAGCCGGTGGGATGCGTTTTAAACTGAATTGGGGCATACTTTAAAATATCGCCAGAATGGATAAACCGATATGACTACGACACCTCTTGAATTTTTAGACGCCGATCACCTGATGCCGTTTGTACGCCAACTGAGTGTGGGAATCGGTCCCCGACACCCCACCAGCCACGCCGAGCGTGAAGCGGCTGATTATGTCTATGATACTCTGCACGGGTTGAACAACCGGTGGGAGATCAGCCGCCAGACTTTTCGCAGCATCGACGGTTTCCGCTACCGGATCGCACCGTTGGCTGCGCTGGCTGGGCTGAGCCTGTTAGTTGGGCTGCGTAAAGATCGCCAGACGCAGTTCATCAGCGGAGCATTCTCGGTCGGGCTGAGTATTCTCAGCCGTGATGCGTTTTTAGCGCGTCCCGCTATGTGGGAAGCCGCGCTGCCGCGTGGCGAATCGCAGAATGTGATCGTGCGTATTCCTCCGCGCCGAACAGTAGATCGCCGTGTGGTGCTGATCGCCCACCTGGATTCCGGTATTCACCGCCTGACTACTGATTCGCGCATGGTGCGCCAACTGCCGCGCACGTTGGGCGCGATCACGTTGATGGCGCTGGTGGGCGGTGTGTTAACGGTGTTGTCGGGCAAAAAACAGCGCTGGCGTACCTTGCGCGCGCTGCTGGCTGGATCGGCACTAGGCGGGGCTGGATTGGCGCTCATCGATGAAATGGGCCCCGATGTGGCGGGCGCGAACGGGAATGCGTCGGGCGTGGCGGTGCTGCTCGGGGTAGCCGAGGCGTTGAACAAACGCCCGCTCAATTCCACCGAAGTGATTTTGGCTTTTACCGGCAGCGCTACTGCGATCTCGACCGGGGCCGACGTTCTCGCGACCGAATATGGCAAACTGTGGCAGGATGCCGTGTGGCTGGTGGTGGCGAATGTCGGGTGTGGCGAATTATGTTGGGTAACGCGGCACGGCATCAGCCCCTATGCCTATTATTATCCGGATTCGCAAGCCGTCGACCTGCTCGAACAGGTCGCCGCGTCGCGCCCGGATCTGGGACTGATGGGCAAACCAATGGTCACAGTAGATGAAATCTCGATTCTACGAGATCGTGATCTGCACGCCGCCGCGCTGATGGGGTATGACCGCGCGACGGGCTTGATTCCCCACTGGCGGCAGAACAGCGACACGATCCACGAGATCGAGCCGGAAACCGTTGAGCGTGCCGCAAACACCTGCTGGACGGCGCTCAAGTTGGTGGATCAGCGTGAGGGATCGGCATGAGCGACAATCAATCTGGTATTCAAATCAATCTTCCTCTCGATGAGATTACGGCTTTTTGCGAGCGGTGGAAGATTTTGGAGTTTGCTCTGTTCGGGTCTGTTTTGCGAGACGATTTTGGCTCAGATAGCGATATTGATGTATTGGTAACGTTTGCTCCTGGTTCCCTTCGGACCTTGGCCGCAGTTACCGCAATGCACAATGAAATAGAGGCTGTTTTGGGGCGTTCCGTCGATTTAATTGATCGCCAAAGTATTGAGCGCAGCCCTAATTATCTGCGCCGCCAAGCCATTCTTGGATCATTGAGGACCATCTATGCCGCGTGATCTTACCTATGTGCTTGATATTTTGATCGCTGCCCAGCGCATCTTAACGTATATGGAAGGCATAGATCGCCAGACGTTTGAACAAGATCAGATGCGCCAAGATGCGATCATCCGGCGGATCGAGATAATTGGTGAGGCAACCAGGCGAATATCGCCTCAATTTCGTTCTGAACATGCAGGTATTTCATGGCAAGAAATGGCGGGTATGCGCAGCCGACTGATTCATGATTATGATGAAGTCAGCCTTAATATCATCTGGGATGTGATACAGCATGATATTCCAGCGTTGATTGAGCAAATTGCCCCTTTGATTCCGCCGGCGGAATCAGAAGAAGAATGATCCAGATTGTTGTGACTGTTATCTGCCGACAGAGTTCAACCTCTCCAGGAGCGCCACCCGCATGTCCGAACGTATAGACGTATTCATCAGCAGCACCTCGCGCGATCTGCCGGCCCACCGTCAACAAGCGATGGATGCCTGTCTGCGTATGGGCATGTTCCCGATCATGATGGAACACCTGCCCGCCAGTGATGCCGACGCGATTGAAGCCTCGCTGAAGATGGTGGATGAGGCCGAAATTTACCTGGGGATTTTCGCCTGGCGTTATGGTTATATCCCCGCCGGATACGACATTTCGATCACCGAAATGGAATATCGTCGGGCGGTAGAGCGCGGGATTCCCCGCCTGATTTTTGTCATGCACGATGATCATCCGATCACCGGGGCGGAGATCGAAAAAGGGGCCGGGGCGATCAAACTGGCGGCGTTTAAAGAACGTTTGCTGGCCGATCAGGTGGTCAACTTTTTTAAGTCATCCGAAGAACTGCGCGGGCAGGTGATTCACAGCCTCGTCCCGCACCGAGCCGCTGATCCGGGCAATCTCCATTCGCGCCACGCCAGTGATATTCCGCTGCCGCCTGCGCCCTACATCGCGCACCCTTATTCGCTGTTGCAAACCAAACAGGTGATAGGCCGCCAGAAAGAACTAGGCGTGCTCAACGAGTGGATCAAACAGCCGGATGCCTCGACCTTTCAGTTTGTCGTGGCGATTGGCGGCATGGGCAAAAGCGCCCTCACCTGGAAATGGTTTAATGACAGTGCGCCGGGACTGATGCAGCCGTTAGCCGGGCGCATGTGGTGGAGCTTTTATGAAAGTGATGCCCGTTTCGAGAACTTTTTGATCCGCGCCCTGGCCTATGTCAGCCGCCGTTCCAAAGAGGAAGTCGAACTGCTCTCGCCTGCCGAATGCGAGGCGCAGTTATTAGTCATTCTGGACCGGGAGCCGTTTTTGTTGGTCTGGGATGGTTTTGAGCGCACCCTGATGGCCTATGCGCGTATGGACGCGGCGCGCCTTTCGGATGAAGAACTCGACACGATCACGGCGAACACACTGGCGAACGGTGAGCAGGGAGATCACACTGCGGCAGACCGTCAGCAGTTACGCAAAACTACCGATCCGCGTATCGGGGAATTTCTGCGCAAACTGACCCAGGTGCGCGCCTCGCGGATTCTGGTCAGCACTCGCCTGTATCCTGCCGAACTGCAAACCGATACCGGCGATCCGCTGCCCGGCTGTCGTGCCTATTTTTTGCGCGGCTTAGACGACGCAGACGCGCTGCAACTCTGGCAGGCGCTCGGCGTGAATGGTTCAGCCCCTACGCTGCTGCCGCTGTTCCACTCGTTTGAGAATCACCCGCTGCTCATTCGGGCCTTAGCCGGAGAAGTCGCCAAATATCGCCGCGCGCCGGGGCAGTTTGACCAGTGGAATCAGGCGCATCCTCATTTTCAGCCGTTCGATCTGCCGGTGGTGCAGCGGCGGCATCATATCCTATCCTTTGCGCTGCAAGGGCTGGATGAATTGGGCCGCCGTGTTTTGCAGACCGTCGCCGCCTTCCGAATGCCTGCCACGTATGATACCTTAGCGGCGCTGCTGGTGGGCGCAAGCCGCCCGTTTGCTGCTGAAAGTGATCTGGATACTGTGTTGAGCGAGCTAGAAGATCGCGGCCTGCTCGGTTGGGATAAACAGGCCAACCGTTACGATCTGCACCCGGTGGTGCGGGGCATGACCTGGAACAATCTGGCGCAGGATACGCAGGCGGACGTGTACGAAAATATGCGCGCCTATTTTGCAGCGGTCCCCACGCCCGGCGAGGATGAAGTAGACAACCTGGACGAACTCGCGCCCGCCTTCGAACTGTATAACGCGCTGGTGGGATTAGGTCGTTATGACGAGGCATTTCATATTTTTTATAACCGCCTGAGCCGCATCATGCAGTATCGTTGGAGCGCTAACCGCCAGCGTGCCGAACTGCTTGAAATGTTGTTCCCGGACGGTATCGAACAGCTTCCTCGCCTCAAGAAAATATCGAGTCAGGCGTTTGTGTTGGGCCACCTCGCGCGCAGTTATAAGTTTATTGGTTATCCGGGCCGCTCGGTCCCGCTGTACGAACGTAACCTGATCGTGCGCGAAAAAAGCAAAAAATCGATGATTCTTAAGGCGGTTGTGCTGGGCCAGTTATCGGATGTGCTGCGCCTGTCAGGGCAGGTGTACGCGGCTGAAGTCTCCGCCCGCCGCGCGTATCAGACCTCGCAGGAACTTAATGATCAAATGTGGGTGGGTGACAGCCTGAAATGGCTGAGCGCGGTGTTGGACGTGCGCGGCGCGATGGACGAAGCCGGGGTCGCCCTGAAGCGTGCCTACGATATTTTCACCGATCAGCAGCACGAACCACTGCTCTCGGCGACAGGGGCACGTTTGGCTCAGCATTTACTTTGGTTAGGTGACTATCAAGCCGCCGCCGCGACAGTGGATCGTGTGTGGGAGTGGAGCGTGCGCGTCAAAAACGAGCATGATCGCACCCGCGCTGCCCGCTTGCAAGGCGAAGCCGCGTTCCGACTGGGGGATTTCGACACGGCAAACCGCTTGTTACCTGATGTGCTGCTGCGCGCCCGCACTGCCAGCTTGATGGAAGAGGAATTACCCGCCCTGATCACCCTGGCCGAACTCGCCATTCAACAGCACGAACCAGACAAAGCCCGCGAGTATCTCAACAGCGTGTGGGAACTCGCCGAACGCGGCCCGTACCCGCTGTTTCATGCCGACGCGCTGAATCTGCTG
>JACRBK010000055.1 GCA_016234525.1 Chloroflexota bacterium | reverse complement strand
CTGCGCCATGCCGATTTTGCAGGCTACTTTGATCTGTTGGCCGCCGATATTCAGTAGGGGCAGTTCTTGAATAATCTCGCGGATTGCGAGTGCGGCTTTGGCGGCCCGGTAGGCGTTGTTGGCGTGGGCTACCGGAACCCCAAACAGAATCATCGTATCCGAACTGCTCAGATGATACGTGACCTTTTTAAGCATTCCCCCGCGTGACTCTACCGCTGCGTTGATCAGCGCGAAAGCATGGCAATAAAGGGTGGCGATAGCTTCATTTTCTTCTGGGGATAGTTCGGGATGGGCCGACTCTGACAGGCCGATCAGGTTGACGAATAACACCGTTGGATCAGCAAAATCAGCCGGGATGCCCCGTCGGGCGACATTCTCCACGACCAGATCAAGTACATGGCGCGGCAGGTAACTGCACAGCGGCTCGATCATCTCAACCGCCTGAGCAATCGCTGCGACCAGCCCATCCATGCTGCGGTCCATCAAGACCAGGTGTGAAGATCGATGGCGGCGCGGCAGCATGATCTCATATTGGCCGAGTTGGTCCTCACTGAAATCATCTACTACCAGGTGATGAGCCTCGGTCGTGGGTTCAAAATGGAAGTGTTCTTTCACTTGCTGGTAAGCTGTTTCGGTCAAACATACCCGCCCAACCGTGCCAGCGCCCTCAGCTTTTTTAGTCTGGCGCACGTTTTCGCCCAACAGCACGTAATCCATCCGCATCGGTGTGCCGATATTCGCCGTCAGATAGCGCCCGGTGTGAATTCCGATACGCATCCCCAGTGAATACGTTCCTTCGGTGGTCTCCAGACAGCAGAACTGCTCCATAGCCCGCTGAAGTCGCAGCCCGGCTCGCACGGCCTGGGCGGTGGACCTTGGCGTGTTTTGCTGTGAGGAGAACCGGATCAACATCGCATCCCCGGTGAATTCCAGCAATTCTCCACCGGACAGGCTGATAATTTCGAGTGCGGTGGCAAAATAGTGGTTTAGAATATTAAGCAGCTCGGTGGCACCGGTCTTGCCGCGCGTAGCGTTGGCTTCCATCAGCGAGGTAAATCCGGCCAGATCGGTAAACATCAATGTGTTTTCGACCACCTGGCAGCAGGGTTGGCAGTACGGATCAAACGACTGATCGCTGACATCCGGCGGCACATAATCAGCCAGCACTCGGTGTAACGCGCGTAAATGTTCAAAAACGCCGGTCAGGCTTTCGACGCCCGGCTTTACCCAGGCCGCCGCATATAGATCGGCGGGGAGTATCCAGCGCAGTTTTGACTCCAGGTTTTTTAGTGGGAAGGATGAGATTGGGTGCATCAGTATCCCCATGTTTTAATCTAGCTGCCTGCTTTCATAACCCGGTGACCACCCCAGTATCATTTGGCGCAAAGTATACTGCGGGTAACGAGGTTTTGCGCGTTATATCTTTTTTCGCTAATCTGGCAGTGGGGGCATATCACCTGGGTGAAATCTGCACTGAGGAGGCCGCGATTATGAATAAGCGTTGTCTACTGCCTCGTGTGATCTTGAGCATGGGGCTGTTGGTATTGGCCGCGTTAGCCTGCAATTTTGATACTGCGCCCGATTCCCGTGTCCCTGGTGTTCCAGCCGGCCCATTGGTGTTGTTGATCGCTCCGGTCAACGGCAGCGCTTATGCCGAAGGTGTAGCGGTACAGTTTTATGCGATAGCACAAGATTCATCGGCTGGTGTGGCGCGACTTGAATTTCGTCTGGACAGTTTTCCAGTGGGCGATGTGAAAGCGAATACGCCCGGCGGCCAACCTTCACTCGAAGCCCAAATGACCTGGACAGCGGTGGACAAACGCGGGCATATTTTGACCGCAGAAGCGTTCCGGGCTGATGGTTCTTCCCTGGGCAGCGCCGATGTTACACTCAAAGTGGTCGATAACCCGGCAGGGCCGTTGTCCGGCGGCGGGACGAATAACTCGCTCCCCACTTTTACCCCCTCCGGCGAACAATCCACTGCTATCCCTACCCCTACCGGGCAGCCGGTGCTAAGTTCAAACTCTACGCCGCAGGATCAGGTTGTTCTGACCGGGGCAGTAGCACTGGTGAATACCACCAGCCTGAATATTCGCCAGGGGCCAGGAACGAATTATCCGGCGGTTGGTTCGTTGGTGCAGGGAGAGCGCGTTCAGATCGTAGGACGCAGCGGTGACAGCCAATGGTGGGCGGTGACCTATCGAGGCGGGACAGCCTGGGTACTGGCTCAGCTTACCCAGGTGGAGGGGGATATAAGCCAGATTCCTCTGGTAGCTGCGCCTCAAAACTGATAACCCAGGCCATCTCCTACCAGGGCTGGATCAAGCGGGGCGGACGGGATAATCACCAGTAGATTCGGTTCTATGGTGACGATGGCATAGGGCACGCCGGAGGCGCGAAACGCCTCTTGAAAGCGAGTATGCTGTTGGTCGGGCAGGATGACTTCGACAAAAGCCACCCGCTCGGCCTGTTTTATTTTCAGCGGTACGTCAGGAAATCGCACTAAGCCCTTGGCACCGTAAATATCGTACCAGTCCGCCGCCAGGATACGCTCGTCAGTTTCAAACATCAACACATGGGCGATCCCGACATCCGTCCAGACATGCCGGATGTCCTGTTGATCTAAAAACGCGACGAGCGGTTCCAGGGTGGCTGGTTGGCGAACATAGTAGGGGGAAGTAAACGCTGGGACCGGATCGACACGGACGGTTGCTAACAAATTGAGTCCGATCACGCTCGTCACCAGGGCCGCCCCTATCCATTGGAATCCTCGCCGCATTTGGGCCAACCTATCACAAAGCAAGGCGGCGCCGATAGGCAGCGCGGAGTGAATCATCAACACATAACGCCCGGTCGCATCGAAGCCGAATTCATTCAGAGCATGATTACCATAACCGCTGATGACATAGATCAGCGGTAAACACAGCGCAAACAGGGCCAGCAGCATGCGGGCCGGGCGAGCAGATTCAGGCCAGGGGCCGCGTCGCACCCACCAGATCAGCCCCACCAATCCCCCCTCATAGACCAGTTGCAGCCACCAGATCGCGGGCCAGCTTAGCAACTTCCAGCGCGGATCGCCGCTGACCAAACGCGGGGATAGATCATAATTCAGGTGATCTATCACCCTCCAGGCGTTTCCAATAGTGTCACCCTGATCGCGGAATAAATAATGGAAGGTCTCGAAGTTATGCGCCAGGTTGTAGCCCCAAAATGGTGCGCTGGTGATCATAAAGGCCAACCCGCCAACCCACCAGCGCCGGTTGAGCGAGTCTCGCCCTCGCCATGTCAGTACAATCAGGATCGGCACGGCGTAAAAGAGGATCAGCCACGATACCCAGAAGGCTATTCCGCCGATTATTCCTAACCACACCACCGCCCGGTTTTGGGCTGCT
>JACRBK010000502.1 GCA_016234525.1 Chloroflexota bacterium | reverse complement strand
GGGGAGATCACAAAAGTTAATGTCAGCGCGGGCGAGCACGTTAAACATCACGATCTGCTATTTGAATTCACCAACTGCTAATCCAGTTCTGGCATGTGCCGGAAATTAAACTTAAGGTCAACCTATTATGGATTTGTCAGAACTCTGGCCTGAACTCACTAAAGGAATTTCCAATTTTACGGCAGGCAACGCCCTGATGATTTTGGTAGGCCTGACCCTGGTGGCGCTGGCAGTCCTCAAAGAATATGAGCCGGTGCTGCTGCTGCCTATCGGATTTGGTTGTATCCTGGCGAATATCCCCATGACCGGCATGGCCGAAGGGGATGGACTATTTCGCGTTTTGTACGATGCCGGGATCGGCAATGAACTTTTCCCGCTGTTGATCTTCATCGGTGTCGGAGCGATGATTGATTTTAGTCCTCTGCTCTCGCAGCCGCAGATGGTATTGTTAGGCGCAGCGGGGCAGTTTGGCATATTCGGCACGCTCATCCTGGCAACGTTGTTGGGCTTTCCGCTTAATGAGGCCGCCTCGATCGGGGTGATCGGCGCGATTGATGGCCCAACCTCGATCTATGTCTCACAAAAACTCGCGCCCGAACTGCTGGCCCCAATTGCCGTTGCCGCCTATTCGTATATGTCATTGATCCCGATCATTCAGCCGCCGATTATGCGCCTGCTGACCACTCGCAAAGAGCGCAGAATCCGCATGGAATATGCCCCACGTCCCGTCTCACGCCGCGCGCTGGTTATGTTCCCGATTGTGGTCACCCTGACGGTAGGTCTGCTGGTCCCAGAAGCCACGCCCTTGATCAGTATGTTGATGTTGGGCAATTTACTGCGCGAAAGCCAGGTCGTCGACCGGCTGCGCAAAGCATCAGAAAACGAGATCATCAACATTGCCACGTTGTTCCTGGGGCTGACGATTGGCTCGACGATGAACGCCAAAGGTTTCCTGGACCTGGACACGATCCAGATTTTGATCCTGGGACTGCTGGCCTTTGTATTTGACACCGCCGCCGGGCTGATGTTCGGTAAACTGATGTGCCGGATCAGCGGCGGCAAGATCAACCCGCTAATCGGGGCGGCAGGTATCAGCGCCTTCCCCATGGCCGGACGGCTGGTCGCCAAGATGGCTCAAGAAGAAGACTTTGAAAACTTCATCTTGATGCACGCGATGGGCGCAAACACCGCCGGGCAGTTAGGGAGTGTGATGGCAGGCGGTGTTTTGCTGGCCCTGGTCACTGCGATACTTTAACAACGGCGTAGCGTGCGCCGCACCGCAACATTGGTTCATTACAGCCAAACCTCCGGCACCACCAGGAGGTTTGTATTTTATTAACCACTGCTCCCACTTCTATTACTTCTCTTATTGAGGCAGGTGGGCGGGTGTGGTATCATCAAAAATGAAGTATGATCGGAGCATTAGACATTCATCTGCTTTTGAAAGTGTGTGGGACATCCATGCCAGACGAAACTTCACGCTCCGGCAAACCAGAACGATCAGAAACCGGAACAGACCTTGACACGGCAGGTGAAGTCTTGCGGAGGTGGGTGATTGTACGTCATGCCACCATCTGGCACCCACCGACCGATGTTTATGAACTAAACGAACGCCTGGTAGTCGTTGTCGAAATCGCAGGAATGCGGGACAGCGATTTTAATGTGGTACTCCAGGGACAACGTCTGATCATCAGCGGTGTGCGACCACGTAATACACCGCCTGACAGCGCCTATCATCAGCTAGAGATTCCATTTGGGGAATTTCGCACCGAGGTCAGTTTGCCCTGGTCCGTTTCGCGGGAAGATGTGACAGCCAATTACCGCGATGGTTTTTTGCGTATTGAGATGCCCCACGCTCCAGTGCAAAAAATCCAGGTGGTTAATGTGGAAACACAAGAAAACGACCAGGTGTCACCGGACTCAGAAGCACTGACCCAGGAAGAATAATCTCATGCCCGAACCTAAAACCAAAAAACGTAAGGCGGCTCCTCCGCCAGACGAACAAAGTGTCAAGACAACCAAAGAAGTTGAAGAAGAACGTTCTGTCAGTATCAGCGAGTCACAGCCTGTTGGGCAAGGCAGCCCGGCGAGCGAGGGGGGTGGCCCAGACGGGGAGCCGCAGTTTACCATCCCGGAAGTGCTGCCGATCCTGCCGCTGCGCGGACTGGTTGTTTATCCTCATACCACCGTGCCGCTGACGGTCGGCCAGCCGCGTTCGATCCGGTTGGTTGATGAAGCCGTCGCTGGCGACCGGGTGATCGGCCTGGTGGCTTCGCGTAATCCTGAACTGGAAATGCCCGGCCCTGGTGAAATTTATGATTATGGCACGGTGGCGCAGATTCACCGCCTGTTCCGCGCTCCCGATGGCACGATTCGCCTGTTGGTGCAGGGCATGGCTCGCATCACGGTTGACGATTACACCAATCTTGAACCGTACTTAAAAGCGCAAGTCAGCCCGGCCCCTGAAACAGTGGAGCAAAACATCGAGGTGGAAGCCTTGATGCGTAATGTGGTGGAACAGTTCGGCAAAATGGCCGATCTGGTTCCCAGCATCCCCGGCGAACTGATCAATGCGGCGTTAAACGTGGATGATCCACTGCAATTGGTTTACGCCTTATCCACCTATATTCGCCTGGACCTGGAAGATCAACAGCGCTTGCTGCGCCTGGACTCAGTGCTGGAAAAATTGCGCACCCTGATGGAAATTCTGGCGAAAGAACTGGAAGTGCTGGAATTGGGGCGGCGCATTCAGTCTGAAGCCCAGTCAGAGATGGAAAAAACCCAGCGTGAATATTATTTGCGCGAACAGCTCAAAGCGATCCAGCGCGAGTTGGGAGAAGGGGACGAACAGGCCGTTGAAGTCGAGGAGTTCCGGCGCAAAATCGAAGCTTCGCACATGCCCGAAGAGGCAGAACGCGAAGCCCGCCGTGAGTTAGACCGGCTTTCCAGGCTGCCCACTGCCGCAGCGGAATACGGCGTGATTCGCACCTACTTGGACTGGATGGTAAATCTGCCCTGGGAAGCCCAGACGGACGACAACCTCAACATTGGTCACGCCCGCGAGGTGTTGGAAGAAGACCACTATGGGTTAGAGGATATTAAAGAACGTATTCTCGAATATCTGGCCGTGCGCAAACTTCGCCAGGAGCGCGCTGAAGAATTTCAGGAGTATAAGTCTCTAGATATGGTTCGGCGTGAGCGTGAAGGCGCAATCCTGTGTTTCGTGGGGCCGCCAGGGGTGGGCAAGACTTCATTGGGTGCTTCGATTGCGCGGGCAATGGGGCGCAAATTCACCCGTATGTCATTGGGCGGTATCCGCGATGAAGCCGAAATCCGAGGCTTCCGGCGTACCTATATTGGGGCCATGCCGGGCCGCTTGATCCAGACTTTACGCCGGATCGGAAGCCGCAACCCGGTGATTATGCTGGACGAAATCGATAAGTTGGGGCGCGATTTCCGGGGCGATCCTGCCTCCGCGCTGCTAGAAGTGTTGGACCCTGAACAGAACTTCGAGTTCCGCGATCACTATGTGGATGTGCCGTTCGACCTGTCGCGAGTGATGTTTATCACAACGGCCAACGCACTCGACACTATTCCCATGCCGCTGTTGGACCGTATGGAATTGATCCAATTGAGCGGGTACACCGAATACGAAAAAGTGCAGATCGCCCAACAGTACTTGGTTCCACGCCAGCGCCGTGAAAACGGACTGCGCGCCGAAGAACTCTCTTTCACCGATAACGCGCTGCTGACTGTTATCCGCGATTTTACCCGCGAGGCAGGTGTACGCAGTCTGGAGCGTGAGATCGGCGCGGTGGCCCGTAAGATCGTCACCCGCATCGCAGAAGGTATCACGAACAGCGTGATAGTGGATGAGCCTGACGTGCGAACGCTGCTCGATCATCCGCGCTTTGGCTATCGCACCGAAATCGAAGAACGGCTGACTAACATGCCCGGCGTAGCCATTGGCCTGTCGGTGACGATTTTCGGCGGAGATGTCCTGTTTATCGAAGCTGCACAAATGCCAGGCAGCAAAGGATTCCAATATACCGGGCAGTTGGGGCAGGTGATGCAAGAAAGCGCGCGGGCGGCTTTCAGTTATGTGCGCTCCAAAGCGGACGATCTGGGTCTGCCCAGCGATTATTTTGACAAACACGATGTTCATTTGCATGTTCCCGAAGGCGCGGTTCCTAAAGACGGGCCATCCGCCGGGGTAACCATGGTGACGGCGTTGGCATCGCTCTTCTCAGGCCGCCCGGTGCGCAGCAATGTTGCCATGACCGGCGAGATCACACTGCGCGGGCAGGTGCTTCCAGTCGGTGGTATCAAAGACAAAGTATTGGCCGCGCATCGCGCCGGACTGGATACGGTAATTTTGCCCAGGCGCAATAAAGACGCACTGGAAGATGTGCCTGAGGAAATCCGTAACTCGATGACATTTATCCAGGTGGATGACGTGGGGGCGGTATTAGAGGCGGCACTGCTTCCCGCCGCAGAGAGCGCCGCGCCCCATGGGGACGGCACACTACCTGAACCTGAAAAACAACCCGACAGCGCCGTGTCAGGCTAGGTTTGACTAGTTGGTTGGAATCTTGCATGGAGGAGAACCACCTTGCCCAAGATCATGATTGTGGATGATGACCGTACTACTGTAAAATTGTTACAGACCCTACTCGAAATGGATGGTTTTGAGGTGGTTGTAACCGGGTACGGTCAGCAAGCGTTAGAGTTAGCCAATTCCACTCACCCAGACATTTTTCTAGTCGATTATCATCTGGCCGATATGGACGGAGTTGAGCTTGTTCTGCAACTGCGCGCTTCTCCCACATTTGCCCACACTCCGATCGTCGTAGCATCGGGACGTAATGTTGAAGATAAAGTGCTGGATGCAGGAGCGAATTTATTCTTGATCAAACCCTTCGAGCCGAACAAACTGGCCGATACCTTTAATGGTCTGCTGGGATGAAAACAGGTTCGTCGAACTCACCTTTTATTAAGTTTTTAGCCATCACGTGGAGAGAGCCTGTGTGACATCTAAATCGCGTCGTTCTAGTTCTAAATCGCAGTGGCTCCGCATCGATCTGCATCTGCACACTCCTGGCTCAGCCGATTTTCAAGAACCGGAGGTAAGCTACCTGGATATTTTGCGCCAGGCGGAACTGCGTGGAATCGATATTATCGCTTTTACCGACCACAATACCGTATCCGGCTACCGTGCGATGGTCGATGAGATCGCCCAACTGGAATACCTGGAACAATTAGGGCGTATTGCAGCCGAAGAAAAACGTACCCTGACCGAATATCGCCGGCTGCTAGACAAAATTCTGGTGCTGCCAGGGTTTGAATTCACCGCCACATTCGGTTTTCACATTCTCGGCATTTTTGGTCCCAATACCCCGGTGCGGCAGTTAGAACATATTCTGCTCAATTTGAACATTCCCCCTACCGCCCTGGATGAAGGATCGTCCAATGTGGGCGCTTCATCGGATGTATTGACTGCCTACCGCACCATTAACCAGGCGGGCGGAATTGTGATCGCGGCGCACGCCAATTCGAGTCATGGGGTAGCGATGAGGGGTTTCGATTTTGGCGGCCAAACCAAAATCGCTTATACCCAAGACTCCAATTTACACGCTCTAGAAGTCACCGATATGGATCGGGAAGGGCGCAAAAGCACAGCCCGTTTTTTTGATGGGACCAAACCCGAATATCCACGCCGGATGCGCTGTATTCAGGGGTCCGATGCTCACCGGTTGGCCGTTGATCCACGCAATACCAAAGACCTGGGGATCGGCGAACGCACGACTGAGGTGCAGTTATCTGAGCGCACTTTTGAGGCGCTGCTGCAAGTATTCCAGAGCAACGACTTTGCCCGCACCCGGCCTTACCATCCCACTCATGCCCCGTATGATCATGTACAATCGGCCCGCGAAGAAGGGGCGAGTATTGTTCAGGCATTCCATGAAGGTCTGACGCGGCGCGGGGGGCGGCTCTATGCGGTGATCGCGGATGTGTGTGCGCTGGCAAATACCAATGGCGGCACCATTTATGTCGGGGTGAGCGCCAAACCACAAGAAAAACCGTTGGGCGTACAGAACACCCCCGAAGCCATTGAGATGCTGCGCACAGAGATCGAACAAAAGATCACGCCGCCGCTCGAAGTTGAGATCGATGCACTGGAAACCCAGGGTAAGACCGTTGTTCGCATCCAGGTTCCACGCGGGGCGGATGCGCCCTATGCGATTGACGACAACAAGATTTATGTGCGTGACGAGTCTGAGACCAACCTGGCCGTGCGCGATGAGATCGTACAGTTAGTGACCCAAAATCTGATGCAGATCGGCCTGTCTGCGCCGCCGCAAGAAGCGGCCCCCGCCGAAGTGCCTGAAGTTATGATCCAAACACTGCCGGCTGACAGCACGGTTATTGAAGCGCCGCGTACCGGGGTTGAAATTTTAGGGACCGAACAACGCAAAGGGGTGCATTATCACATGATGCGCGATTTGCGCAACGGAAACGTGGTGAAAAACGTGACCCGATCATCGGCGCGGCGGTTGTGGCACTACGCCATCAGCGAAAAAGAATCCAACCCGGTCGTACCGAACAAGGTCGAATGGCATGGCGATATTGGGTTGTGGAAACGCTATAAACGCGGCGGCACTGTACATTATGATCTGGTGCAGCGTGACAACGGCGAAATGCGTGTGTACTATGGCGTGACGTATGATGGGATGCACGGCCCCTGGCAAACTTTCGCCGGTGAGGAAGATTAACCGGCGAGATCGTCACGCATGAAACTCTGTTTGATTCCAATCCGGCGGTGGGAAATCGCGGCCCTGTTAGGGATTTTGGTATTGGCGGCAGCCCTGCGGTTGGGCGCGCCCGGAATCACCGAATTCAAGCGCGATGAGGGTAATATGGCACAGCGAGCGCTTGATCTCGTGCGTGGGCGTGATTTCCCCTTGCTGGGACTCAGCTCGTCGGTCAGTATTCCCAATCCTCCGGTCAGTGTTTACCTGTTCGCCTTCCCCTTTGCCCTGGACGACAACCCGTTAGCAGCCACCGTCTTTGTAGGCGGCCTGAACGTGATCGCGGTTGGGCTGGCGTGGGGATTTGCACGGCGCTACTACAGGCCATCAGCGGCGGTTGTAGCGGGGGTTTTATATGCAGTGGGACCGTGGGCAGCGATCTATTCGCGCAAGATTTGGGCGCAAGATTTGCTGCCCCCGTTCATCATCGCCGTCGTGTGGACCGGCATATTGGCCTTTGCAGAGAAAAAACGTTGGGCAGGGTGGGTGCATTGGCCACTGTTGGCGATCACCATCCAGATTCATTATGCCGCGTTTATCCTGATCCCAATCACACTGGTTACGATGGTACTGTGGCGCGAGAACCTGCGCTGGCGGCAGGT
>JACRBK010000500.1 GCA_016234525.1 Chloroflexota bacterium | reverse complement strand
GGGATTCACGCGCTGGATATTTCCAAGCGCCTGATGGATTACGGCATCCACCCGCCGACCAACTACTTCCCGCTGATCGTGCCGGAAGCCCTGCTGATCGAGCCGACGGAAACCGAGACCAAAGAAGCCTGTGATGAGTTTATCCGTGTGATGAAGATTATCGCGCAGGAAGCCAAAGATAATCCCGATCTGCTGCACGACGCGCCGCACACCACCCCGGTAGGCCGCGTGGACGATGTACGCGCCGCTAAAGAATTGGTGCTGTGCTGCCGTCCCGTGTTGGGCAGCGAGTAAAACGTCTCACCCCCTAAAAACCGGGCGCAGCAAGCGGGGCCTCTACACAAAACTACATATGCTCCCCCTTTCTCTGCGCAGCGGGGAAAGGGGGAGCGATGCGCAGCATCGACGGGGGATAGGGGTAAATTCAAAACTGGCCTCACCCCCTACCCCCTCTCCAACTGTGTTGGAGAGGGGACCTTTCCTCGACCGTTTGTATAATAGTCTCCTGGCAAATCAAAACGCTCTGAACTTCTAATGTGCAGTCAAGTAACTGAGTAAACTTTCCGAAGGAAATGATAGCACCACGCCCCACGAATACCCGCCCGGCTGCGGTCCCCTCTCCATCAGCATAGCGCAATGGAGAGGGGGTAGGGGGTGAGGCCGTTTTAGGGCGCAGCAGCGCCGCGCCCCTACACAAACCATATACGATAGGGGTAAAGTTACCCCGCCATCATCGCCTGCACGGCGCGCAGCGTCTCGCTCACGCTGGGCAGTTGATCCTGCCAGAGCGTGGGAACGTGCAGCGCCAGACGGGGCAGCAGCGGCGTGTGATAATGGCCGCTGTCGTCCGGCTCCAACTCGGCGTATACCCTGGCATCGGTGAGGCGGTTGAGGTCGCAGCGCTGGCGGACAGGATCAATGATCCAATACTCGCGCACTCCGGCGGCCTCGTATTCTCTAAATTTCTGACCGTAATCGCGTTCCACGCTCTCAGGCGACACGACTTCGATGCAGAGGTCCGCCGGGCCGATCATCGCGGTTGGAGTTAGTTGGCCGGGGTTATCGTTCAAAATAATCTGCAAATCTGGCTCACGAACACGCTCGAGTGTATCCATCCGCATCACGAACGGCTGGCCGACCACGCACCCAATGGGGTTGAGTTCAAAATAGATGTCTAACAAATGGCGGAAATAAGCGGTCAGCAGATCGTGTCGTATACTGACAGGTGACATCTTGATCACGACTCCTTCTACCCATTCGTGAAAGGTTTCGGCATACTGCGCCAGATATTGTTCTACCGGTACGTCTCGTGCGACGATCGTTTCTGCCGAGAGGTCAACCGGGGCGATAGTCATTGGAGCGGCCATGTTGGGCCTCCTGTCTCACTAACTTTAGCTTTATTGTAGCAGAAACGCCCTACTCCCGTTCGATCTCCGGCGGCTTATTCTACCGGCCCGCCGCCCGGACGCACAATGGTTTCATTCACTTCGCTGGCCACCGCCGACGGAGGTTTAGCCGCGATCAGCGCGTCGAACAGGGGCAGTTTGCCGGTGCGGACGGCGTGTTCCGCATAGAGGAACATCGCCGCCGACCATGCCTGCTGCTCAAAGCCCATCGGGTGCCCAGACTGGCCGTGCAGCCACTCGTTAAAACAGCAGCCGCCGTCAACCGCCATCGAGTTCCCTTTCACCAGCCCCATCAGCAGTTCTTTCGCGCGGTCTTTCCAGCCGTGCATCACCAGCGCCGCCACATGAAACCCCCCGATCATCGGCCAGATTCCGCCATTATGATATTGGTGGGGCAGGTTCAGATTGCGGCTGCGGTAATATTCACGCCATTCGCGCTCGTTCGGATAGATCGGCGGGTAGATCGCTTTGGTAGGATACGGCTCCGCCATGCCGACCTGATCCATATAGTGCAAAATGTGATCACGGCGGTGTCCGTCGGCGATGCCGGTCAGGATCGCCAGCAGATTACCCAGGCTGTCACACCAGTCCCCATATTCGCGGAACGCGACCCAGGGCAGATAGTAGGGGCGGCTGGAGATCGTGCCGATGTTGTGGTACAGCATAAACCATTCCAGCCGGATCGCTTTGAGTTTTTCCAGGGTTTCGGCGAAATGCTGCGCGACCCAACAGCGATCAATCCACATGAGCAGATTGATCCGCTCATGCACGCCCGCCGCGCCCACATACGGGACATGGCTGGGCGGTTGATTACCAAGTTTTTGGTGAAGTTCCTGGTAGGCCAGCAGCGCCGCGTAGTACAACACATTGTCGTATAACACGTTATAACGCACGGCGAGCAGGTCCATCCAGTCGCCCGCTTCAGGAATTTCGAGCAGGCCGCATTCGTTCATATCCTGATATTCCAGCCAGAACAACGCGCGCTCGATGGTCTGCCAGTGCTGCTGCACGAAATCCAGATCATTGGTGATCTGGTAGTGCAGATAGTGGCCCAGGATATACCACAGATTCGCGTCTACCGCGCCCGCGTTTTCGGTGCTGATATAACCCGTGTCAGGATTAACATTCAGTTGAATCAACCCGCGCGGCGACTGGAAACGGCTCATGATTTCAAGGGAGGCTCTGCCCGCCGCGATCAACTTTTCATCCCCGGTGACAGAGGCACCCAAAAACGTGATCATGCTGTCACGCGCCCAAATTTGCGGGTAGCCCGCCGCCAGCCCCGACGCGCGGAATCCTGACGGCGTGACGCAGCGTTGCAGCACCTCTAACGCTTTTTGTTTCATGTTTTGGAGCTGATGTTCGGCGGATTTTGTCATCAATACCTCGATCTCAAATGATAGGAATAAATCATTTTTTTACTTTACAGTCCGAGCATTCTTTGTCGTGCAGTGAGAAGATGCCCCCGCACTGAGGGCAGGTCCATTCCTCTTTGGCCGTCTCTAAAAAGGCCGCTGTTCCCCTTGTTTTGATCGCGAGGCCGTTTTGAATCAGGCTCACCTGATAACGAGTGACGTAACTTTGATCCAAGCGTTTGATCACGCCACAAGGAAAAGCCGAACATTCGAAGCAGTACGGCACCTCTTTTTCGGCGGCACATGCTTTGATCTTACAGGCTCGGCAGTGCGCCGGTTTGTTGAGATCACCCGCCAGACAGCCCAAACAGGGTTTTTTGTCTTTGAGATGCACATAACACACCATGCAGTTCATGCCGCACGGCGCGATCATGCTGTTCTCAATGACTTCTGGCATTTTCATGATCAGTTCTCCCAAAACCCGCCGGGTTTACCCCTATCCCCGTGGATTATGTATGGGCAGGGCTTGCCCTGCCCAATAGGCGTCAAGTTAAGCCCAGATTAGCCCCACCCCTTAATCCTCTCCCCACTGCGCTGCGATGGTGGAGAGGGGAAAATGGTCGGCTGCGGTCCCCTCTCCAACTTTGTTGGAGAGGGGTAGGGGGTGAGGCTCGTGTTTCCGGCTTTATCGTTTCACGCCACCGGCTGATATTCCGGCGATGAAATAACGTTGGAAAATCAGAAATAAGACCAGCATAGGCAGCGTGGCGAGCAGCGACCCCATCATGAGCAGATTCCAGGGGGTGCGGCGTTCGCCTTGCAGCAGCGCGATCCCGATAGTGATCACGCGCGTGTTATAGGAATTGCTGACCACCAGCGGGTATAAAAAATCGTTCCAGGCCGCCTGCACCGTGATCACGGCAAACGCCGCCAGCGCTGGAACCGACAGCGGCAGGGTGACATGCCACAACACTTGCAGCGGATTCGCCCCGTCGATGGTGGCGGCTTCTTCGATCTCGATGGGAATCTGTAAAAACGCCTGCCGCAGCAAAAACAGCGCAAACGCGCTGAAAATGCCCGGCACGATCAAGGCGCGGAAACTGTTCAGCCAGCCCAATTCGCGGATCAGCGTATATTCGGGGATCAGAATCGCCTGGAACGGGACCATCAACAGCCCCAAACACAGCGCGAAAAGAATCCCCCGCCCAGGAAAATTAAAGCGCGCGAACCCATACGCCGCCAACGAGCAGGTGAGCAGTTGGCCGAGTGTGCGCCCAATCGTCATGAGCGCAGTGTTGAGCATATAACGGTTGAAATATTTCGACGTATCGTACAGCGCGTCGTAATTCTGGCGGCAGGCCGGTTCTTCCGGCAGCCAGCGCACCGGGACTTGAGTTAACTCGGCGGGCGGTTTGCAGGCGGT
>JACRBK010000501.1 GCA_016234525.1 Chloroflexota bacterium | reverse complement strand
GCATAGGCGCGATCAAAAAACGGGTGGTGGTATTGGAAAACGACGCTATCGGCATTCGCCCGATGGTCTATCTTTCATTCACGTTTGATCACCGGCTGCTCGATGGCGCGTCTGCTGATTGGTTTGTCGCGGAGATTGTGAGGCTGCTCGAAAACTGGCGCTAGTTAGCCCCTCCCTTGTGTCCCCCTTTTAGGGTAGGTATTTCGGCCCTCTCTCCATTCAAAATGGCGAGGAGGAGCAAGCAGCGGTTAAGTCCCCCTCTCTAACTCGGTTGGAGAGGGGGATTTAGGGGGTGAGGCCGTTCTACGACAACCCTTTGTTAAAAACCTACCCCTAAAAGAGGGGGTATAGAGGTAAATACCCTAAGGCTTCGGAATCGCCAGATCAGATGATCCGTGCGGCGAAAGTTTCAGGTTGGGATTCGTCGCCTGGATCAACTCGTGGATGATCTGAGCATATTTCACTTTTTCGCGGCCAAACTGGGCGTGGAAATCGGCCCCGACCCAGGGCTTGTACATCGCGCCCGGTCCAGCGACCAGCGCTGCGCCCGGCTCGATCTTGAAATAACACGGCGAACACACCCGCGCCATCTCGGCCCCGTCGTAAAAACGGTTGAATCCGCCAAACGAATCCGCCAACATTACATGTAGATCGAGCGGAATATCAACAGCCTCACGGATGCTGCCCAACTGCGGCAAAGACAGATCGCCCAACGGGTTAAAGGTGCTGGCCCCTAACGATTTGAGGACTCGCGCCCCGGCGGCTGATCCATGTCCGGCGAAGATGCTGACTTTGAACACCACATCCTGCGGAATGTCACCGCGTTTTTTGAGTTCGTTCAGCAACCACAACAGCCCTTCGTCAATCGCCAAAAAACCTCGGAAACCCAGGTCAACACAGCGCAGAATCTCCGCGATCACGTAGCTAATCTGATCCGAGCCGCGAAAACGCAGCCCAGACAGTCCGCCTTCCGGTGAGGTAAGCTGGCGGCCTGTGTCCCAACCAGAGCGCGGCCCTGGTGTCATGATAATTTCTACTTTGGCTGCGGCGGCGATCTGGGCAAAGTCGCGCAGTTCGGCATCATCGAGCAGCGTTGATCCCATCACCACCGAGATCAGGCGGTGAATGGCGATCTTACGTTTGTTCATTTCATCGACCACCGCCTCTAACACTTTGGGGTGTTCGATCCCAGAGATTTCCATGCGGTAATGCCCGCCGTCAGGGAACGTCAGGTGCGAATTGGGCAGATCGTAGGCATCGCGCCCCGGCACACCCACCGCCTGCATCATCGCCTGAACATCTTTTAGACTGCGCATCAGGGTGATCTCTCCTAATCTTTAAGTAGGTCAAGCAATTCGTTATAAGCTTCATCTTTGAGCGTGAACCAGTGTTCAGGCTGCGGGAAGGCGTTGTTCTGAACTTCCTGCACATACTGTTTCAGGCCGTTCAAAATCACTTCCCCGGCGTTACCGTAAACTTTCGCCATTTTGGGTTTAAAACGGGGATACAATCCAAACATATCATGATAAATTAAGAGTTGACCGCTGGCGTGCGGGCCGGAACCGAGGCTGATGATCGGGATATGCGCCCGTTCTGTGATCAACTGGCACACACGATCAGGAACCATTTCCAGCAAAATCGAATAGGCCCCGGCTTCTTCTAAAATCTTTGCGTCTTCTACGATTCGCGCGGCGCGGGCAGCGTCTTTGCCCTGCACTTTATACCCGCCGATGCTGGTCGCGCTCTGCGGAGTTAGCCCCAGGTGGCCCATACACGGAATCCCGGCGGCGATTATGCCTGCCATCCGGTCAACCATCTCGCGCCCACCTTCCAACTTCACCGCGTCGCAGCCTGCTTCGGCCATAAAACGCCCCGCGTTGCGGATCGCCGATTCAGTTGACGGTTGGTAGGTCATATAGGGCATATCACCAATTAGCCAACTCATCGCCGAGCCGCGCCGGACAGCCTGAGCATGACGGATCATATCTTCCATCGTCGCCGGGAGGGTGGTTTCGTAGCCCAACATCGTCATCGCCAGGCTGTCACCGACCAGGATCATCTCAATCCCGGCTTGCTCTTGCAGATAAGCAGTGGGGAAATCGTAACAGGTGAGCATGGTGATCGGCTCACCTTTATGATACTTCTCATAAAGATACGGCAGATTAACTTTTTTACGGTCAGCCATCAATAGACTCTCCTTATAGAAAAACTCTTGTCTCTATTATCGCTTATTTCTTGTTTTTCAGATAGCGAGCATAATCACCCATTCCGCTCTAAAATGAGAGAAAAATCGCGCTTATCTACGGAGGGAATTATGATGAGTAAGGTGGAATTTCATGGGATCATCCCGCCGCTGCCGACACCCATGCACGCTGACGGCTCGCTCAATCTGGCGGCTGTTCCGGCGCTGGTAGAGCATGTGCTGGCGGGTGGCGTACACGGTCTTTTTGTGACCGGCAGCCAGGGCGAAGCTTACGCGCTTTCCAGCGACGAACGCGTTGCGCTGTGGGATGCGGTGCTGGCGGCGGTGAATGGTCGCGTCCCGGTGATGGTGGGCAGCGGGGCGATCAATACGCGGGATGCGGTGGAACTGACTCAGCGGGCCGAACGCGCCGGAGCCGATGCCGCCACTGTGGGAACACCGCATTTTATCTCGCCGTCGCAAGATGAACTCTACGCGCATTACATCGAAGTCGCTTCGGCGGTGTCGTTCCCGGTGCTGGGCTATTCCAACCCGGATCGCGCGGGAGGGTTGAGGATCACTCCGGCGACGGTAGCGCGGCTGGCGTCCGATCAAACCAACTTTATTGGGATCAAAGAGTCCAGCGGCGATCTAGCCGAAACTAGCGCGATTATCCGCGCCTGCCCTGCCGACTTTCGTGTGTTTGTTGGGCGTGATACTTTGATCTATGGTGCGCTGTGTTATGGCGCAGATGGAGCCGTTGGACTGGCGGTCAATGTCGCCCCGGCGCTGGCGGTGGGCATTTATGAGGCGTTTGAGTCCGGCGATCACACCCGCGCCCGCGAATTGCAGTCTCGTATGTCGGCGCTGCGCGAAGGACTGTCGCGTTTTGGAACCTACCCGGTATGGGTGAAAGAGGCGCTAGAACTGATGGGTATTCCAGTTGGCCCGGCCCGCCGCCCGATTCTGCCACTTAAGCCCGATCAGCGCGAGAAGCTGCGCACTGTCCTGAGCACGGCGGGGGTCTTGTAACCGCTCCGCTATTTGCCTCGCCCCAAAACCGAGTTTTTGACGAAAAAAACGCCTGGACTGCCGCAGCCACAGGCGTTTTTGGTGTATCTCCCCAAAACTTTCGCATTCGGCTTGGTAAGATATTTAGTATAATATATATGAATAACATGAAAATTGTCATGGAGCTGGACATGGAAACACAACGTCGAAACCCTTGGTTGGGCTTGTTATTTATCTGTATCTCGACACTGATCATCAGTCTAGATAATACCGTGCTGAATGTAGCACTTCCTTCTATTGCGCTCGGATTGGATGCCAGCGCCAGTGAATTACAATGGATCGTTGACTCGTATATTCTCGTCTTTGCCGCGCTGCTGCTGACCATGGGATCAGTCGGTGACCGGATAGGGCGTAAGCGGATTCTTCAGTTTGGTATCGTATGGTTTGCGGTCTTTTCGTTGATGGCGGCGCTGTCCGAATCGGTTGAGATGTTGATCGCTGCGCGGGCGCTGCTTGGTTTTGGCGGGGCGATGATCCTGCCGGCAACCCTGTCGTTGATCACCGCTTCTTTCCGCGAGCCGAAACAACGTACCATCGCCATTGCAATCTGGTCCGCCGTGTTTGGCCTTGGCCTCGGCCTGGGGCCGCTGGTCAGCGGTTTTCTGCTCGAATACTACGAATGGAATTCCGTATTTTTTATCAATCTGCCTGTTGCCGCGGTGGCACTGGTTGGCGGCTACTTCCTTCTGGGTGAATCCAAAGACGAAAAAGCACCCTCGCCCGATCTACAGGGTGTTGGGCTGTCGATTGTCGGGTTATTCGCGCTGGTCTACGGCATTATTGAGGCGGGTGTACGTGGTTGGACCGATGGATCTGTGCTGGTGGCATTTGCCATCGCCGCTGTGACGCTCACCGCCTTTGTCTGGTGGGAACTTCGCGCGCCCAATGCCATGCTGCCGATGTTCCTGTTTAAGAATATGTCATTCACAGGGGCAAGCATCGCCATTTCGTTGATGATGTTCTCTATCCTGGGGGCGATGTTCTTCTTGACGCAGTTCTTCCAATCGGTGCAGAGTTATTCGCCGCTTGAGACGGGCGTTCGTATGTTCCCGATGTTTTTCGTGTTTATGGTGGCGGCAGGGAATGCGGGCCAGATCTCCAACCGGCTGAATATCAAAGTAGTGGTCGGCATTGGCTTTCTGATCGCTACCGCCGGGATGTTGTTCCTGGCGCTGGTGGCCGAAGTAGACTCGTCCTATTGGATTCTGCTGCCCGGTATGCTGGCGATGGGGGTCGGGATGGGGCTGGCGATGACGCCAACCACCGATTCGATTATGGGATCAGTCCCGGTTCACAAAGCCGGGGTGGGTTCGGCGATGAATGATACGACGCGCGAAGTAGGCGGCGCGATGGGGATCGCTGTGCTCGGCACGTTGATGAATCATCGTTATTTGCAAGAGGTGACGAATCTGAAGGCGATTGTGCCGCCGGAGGTCTATGAGGTCATCCAAAGCAGCATTCAGGGGGCGCACGGAGTCGCTGCTGCCTTCGGGGGAGAAACCGGGCAGGCGATTGTCAACTCCGCCAATCAGGCGTTTGTCTCTGGGATGACCAATGCGATGCTGATTGGGGCGGGGATTATGTTCGCTTCTTCTCTGCTAACGCTGGCGATCTTACCCGCCGAAACCCATTGTATCGAGCCGGAGTGTTTGGAAGAAGAACAAGAACGCGCTCGCGCGTCGGCTTTGCCTGCTCCTGCTGGCGATTAATTTTCTGAAGTTATGGTTTCCCCTGCACCTGGGGTTGTCTACCAGGTGCAGGGGATGGTCTGTTTATCCACGCGCGATCCGTTGGCGCAGGTGACGCACGATCAGGTATTGGGCGTGCGTCCAGAGCAGCGGGTTAGCAATCGGCCCGCGTCGCTTAACCCACAACTCGTAATCCTCCACTGAAGCTAACATCACAGAGTTTACCTGTTCAGGCAGATTGAGATCGGCATCGGCCTGGCGTTCGCTCCAGGCTATCAGCGCGTCGGCCCGCTGAATGTCTCCCGTTTCCAGGTAATACCACGCCAGCCACAGCGCCAACAGCACCCACGCGCCCCCGCCATAATACACATCGTCCAGGTGACGGTGTAGGCCGCTGTCCGGCGCGTGAAGCTCACACTCGATACGGGCGATGGTGCGCTGCATGATTGGATCGGTAGGCTTTAATAACCCGTGCGGCACTGCTGCGCCGATCAGATTAGCGTCCACCATCTCCACGCCGACGGATTTTGCCAGTTCGCCGCCCGGTGTCAGGCCATGCGCCAGCACAAAATTGTGGATCGCCTGGATCGTCGCGCTGTAATCCAGGCCGGGGACCAACTTTTGCGCCGCCACCAGCCCGGCATAGATCGCGCCCATCGTGCTAATATGCAGATCGCTGCCGCGTTCTTCCCAACAGTCATAACAGGGTGTGCGCCACAACGCCGCCAGATAACGCGACGTGGTGATTACGGCCTGCTCCCAATCCAGCGGCAGGGGATCGATATGCGCTGCTTTTACAAATTCCGTCAGCGACCACAGCCAGGTACCAGGGCCATCAAGCTGAAATTCCGGCCAATCGCCGGGGCCAGCTTCGCCATCGGTCTGGTAGCGCGCATTGAGTGTTTCAGCGAAGATCAACGGCTGCCCGGTGCGAACCCGCTCAATCGTGCGTTCAAGCTGCGCCGTGCGGCGGTTGATCATCTCGGCACACCAGTTATGGAACCGCATCGCGCTGTCCCACTGCGATCCCATGTTGCCCTGATGAGTCTGGTTGGCCTGCCAGCCGTCGAGCGTCAGGGCATAGGCGATAAACGCGCCATCGCGGAACCAGGAAAACTGGTAATCGGGCATGGTCGGGCAGGCCAGGAATGCCCCAGAGGGCTGTTGATTATCGAGTATCACCGCCAGACTGTGGCGGTGGAGGGCATGATCGTGCAGCGTGTTCATGATGAGTACTCCACCACAATCATTGTCCAATAGTCCAGGCGAGGCAGATTAAAGGTGATCGTCGCCCCGGTTTCATCTTGACCATGAGTAAAAGAGATCGGCTGCGCGGCGACTTGATCCCCGTCCGGTGAAGCAGACCAGACGCGCACGACTGGGCGATCCGTGTGCAGCTTGACCGGCAGATTCGCCAGCGGATCGGGGGCTTTGGTGACGGCGGTCGCCCAGCGCCCGGTGTCGATGCCCATAAAGTTGATCAGGCTGAAGACCTCAAAACCTACCCCCTGCCGCGCGATCACCGCGACCTGATCTTGTGAGCGCATGTTTCCGGCCGGCATACCTTCAATTGTCAGCGCTTTGGCGCGATCCGGGGCATTGGTGGTGTCGAGCGTTAACAGTTCTTCATAACGCACCAAAAAATCATAATAGGACTGCATCACTGCCTGCATACTTTCGTCCATCATGCCGAACTTGGGGAAGTACGGATCAGCCAGCATCGCGCCCGGCTCGCCTAATTCCAGGTGTGTGCCACCGCTGGCGAAGATCACCGCATTGGCTAACCGTACATTGTGGCTGTTTTCCGGGTGGATATAAGCCGCGATGATCACCGGCTTGCCGCCGCCTAAAGTCTCAGCCCTGGATACCAGCCGGTGCAGGTCCATAAATTTGCTGTAGGGTTCCCACACCTCGATATATACCGCATCCTGATCGGCGGGCGCGACAGTGTCTACCGGCCAGTTGCCTACCGCATTAAAGATCACCGCGCCCTGGTCGCCGCGCCGGTTCTGCACCACTTCGGCGGTGCGGTTGATAAAACCGGGGATCGCTTCGGCCAGGTCCACCCGTTCTCCGGCGGCGTTATATCCCGACTTTGGCGCGCCGTACTGGTCCAGGTGGATGCCATCGAACGGCAGGTTATCCAGCACTCGCCCAAATTCACCCATCAAATGATCAGACCAGGGTGAGGCTGGGCTGGGGTCCATGATGATCAAGAAATTATCACCAAACTCATACGGCTGATCATTGCTCTCAAACAGGGCCATCTCAGGATGGGCGCGGTAAAACGCCACCGACGCGCCATAAATGGCCGTATAGGGCATGGTGGCGATATTGCGCGTGTGCGCCGCGTCAATTAGCTGACGCACCGTGTCTAGCGACATCCGGCGACCTAACAGATCGCTGTAATCTTCGGTGGGCGGGAATAGTTCCTCATGGCGATACTGCCAGTCGTAGAATTGGAGGCCGTTCACATGGTAACGCGCATTCGCGGCCATTGTTTCGGCCATATCGCTGCGCCCACTCTCGAACTGGCTCAAAAAGCCATAACGCGGCGCTTGCAGCCAGTGGGCCAGCACATCAAATGCGGAGGATTTGACAGCCAGAATATTATCTTCCTGATCAAATACCCTCACGGTCAGCCCATAACCACGTGGCGCAATGACCGGCGGAGTCCAGCGTAATTCGGCTTTACCGTCGATCAGGTTCGCGCCCATTGTGTCCACTGTCTCCGCCAGGTGAGTGATCACCGCTTCGACGCGCGCGCCGCCGTTGGCTTCGATGACAAAAACCGCTGTTTCACCTGGCAGGAAAAAGGCTTTCGCCGGGGTGATTGTTAGTTTGATTTCTTCCGCTTGCATAAATGCACGTCCTCCCTGAGCAAGCACCGCCATACACAATAAAATGGCACACCATAAGAGTTTCAGTGCGGCGCGTTTCATCCTTTAACCGCTCCTGTGGTAATCCCCTGGACAAAATAACGCTGGAACACGATAAAGATGATCAGCGTGGGGATCACAGCGGTGAGTGAGGCGGCGAAGATCAGCCCCCAATCGGTAGAATGAACGCCGCGAAAATTAGCAATCGCAATTGGCAGAGTCCGTTTTTCGACATCGGTCAGCACGGTCAGCGCCCAGATATATTCATCCCACGCGCCCAAAAAGCTAAAAACGGCCACAGTACTCAGCGCCGGTTTTGCCAGCGGGATCATGATGCGTGTGAAGATCACAAAATGGTTCGCGCCGTCGATCAGCGCCGATTCTTCGAGTTCGCGCGGGAGTCCTTCAAAAAAGCCGCGCAGCAAGAACATATTGAACGCCATTGCCCCTGCCGAATAGACCAGCACCAGCCCGTTTAGACTGTTGAGCAGGTCCAGTTTTTTGGCGACAAGAAACTGTGGGATGATGAGCATCATGGTCGGAACCATCATCATCGCCAGAATGGTGTAAAAGATCAGGTTTTTGCCGAAAAAATCAAACCGGGCAAAAGCATAGGCCATCATCGACGTTAAGATCGTGACCAGCGCTGAAGTTGCCACCGCCACACGCACGCTGTTAAACAGCGCGGTGTCAAAATTGCGGCTGTTAAAAGCAGTATCAAAATTATCCAGGGTAGGATCGTTGGGGATAAATTGCAGCGGAAATTCCGGCGTGTAGGCGTTTCTTTTGAACGCCGTGCTGACCATATAGGCCATCGGCGACATGGCGATAATCACGCCCGCGCAGAGCAGAATCAAGAAAAAAATCTGGAGCCGTAACTGCGAGCGGTTGCGGACAGAGTGCATCGAAAGGTTAGTTTCGTTCATCGCGGCTCCTCACTTAATCCGTTTCCTGGCGGCCAAACAGGCGCATCTGGGCAAAACTGACCCCCACCACGATCAGGGCCAGGATGTAACTCAACGATGCCCCGTAACCGAAACGCAGCCGGTCAAAGGCCCGGTCATACATATAACTCAAGACCACTTCAGTACGGTGCAGCGGGCCGCCGCCCGTGATCAGGTAGATCGAGATGAATGCCTGGAACCCACCGATGATCAGTGCGACCATGATAAACAGCGTCGTGCGCCGGATCAGCGGCAGCGTCACATGTTGGAACTGCCGCCACTCGTTCGCTCCATCTATCGCCGCCACCTCATACAGTTCCACTGGCACGCTTTGCAGCGCTGCCAGGAAAATGACCATCGTCCAGCCGATGCCCTTCCAGATGCCCAGCGCATAGATGATAATCCAGGCCGTTTTGGTTTCCGTCATCCATAACACCGGCTCATCGAGTATCCCCAGCACCGACACCAACATATAGTTCACGAAGCCGCCGCGATCTGAACTGAACAGGAATTGGAACAAGAAGCTGACGACCACCCACGAAGTGATCACTGGCACGTAATAAATAGCGCGGAACAAGCGCTTGCCGATAAACACGCGGTGGACCAATACCGCCAGCGCTAACCCGATGATCATCTGACCAAAGACGGTCACAGCCGTATAACGTGCCGTGTTTTCCAGCGCTGTCCAGAAATATTTGTCGTGCAGTACCTGATCATAGTTATCCAGGCCGATAAACTCACTGTGTTGGCCGGGCATGATCTTCCAGTCAAAGAAGCTGATATAAAATTCGTATCCGAGCGGATAAATCATCCACAGCACATACAGCGCCAGGCCCGGCAGCAAAAACAGGTATGGGACAAACCAACGGTGATGCAATTTGGAGCGCATCGCACGGCCTCCACCACTCTAGTTCTTAACTATTGTAGGATAAAAAGCAGGGGATACTGGCCTGGGGGTGGGGGGAGAGTATGATCTATCCGCTCTCCCCCCGGCAGGGCTGGCTTATTCTTCAGCCAACAGCGCGTCAATCTCTTCTGCCGCCAGGTCCAGGGCTTCCTGGGCCGAGACTTCGCCGCGCAGGATCAACTGCCCCGCGTCGGTCAGCACTTCTTCCATCTGCGACCAGGCCGGGTGCGGAGTGCGAGCTTTGGCCGTCTCAAGCTGCGTCAGGAATGTGGCATAATACGGGTGATTCTGGAAGTACTCGTTTTCGAGCAGCGCCGGAATCACAGTGAGTTGTCCAACTTCGGACATCTTCAACTGATATTCGTCCGACTGGGTGAAGCGTAGGAATTCCATTGCTTCTTCGGGATGCTGAGAGCCGGAGAACAGCACGATATTCTCGCCGCCCACCACTGAGATCGAGCCACCTTCGCCAGCGGGCAGGGTCGCCGCTTGAATTTCAAAGTCAGGATACTGCGCTTCAGCAATCGGGTACATCCAGGGGCCATCCATGATCGAGGCGAAGATGTCGGTGAAATACCCTGTGCCGGAGTCCATGCCGCCGCCCAAGAAGGAAGGCGAGAAGCAGCCGCTGTCGATCATTTCGGCCAGATATTCATATGCCGCCACAGATTTTTCGCTGTTCAGATAGCCGGTCGCGGTGGTGATTTCGGGATCGGTGATGTCGCCGCCGAAGCTCCAAATCCAGGGCAGTACGGCCCAGCCATAGGTTCCGCCATCACTGAAGACAAATTTGTCATCACCCAACGCTTTGACTGCGTCGCACTGGGCCGTGAGTTCGTCAATGGTCGCGGGCGGCGCGGTAATTCCGGCAGCATCGTAGAGCGTTTTATTATAGAGATACACGCGGGTGTTGGTGTCG